>DASXFH010000283.1:0-4385 GCA_036489655.1 Acidobacteriaceae bacterium
GTCGTGCCGCCCTGCATGGCGAGGAACAGCGCTTCCCGTCCAACGCGCCGCGAGTCGTACTCGACGCCGGCGATCTCCGGGTTGGGGCCGGTACGGCGCACGATTTCCGCACCCTGAACAATCTGGTCGAAGCGGATCACAAGGTGATTGTAAGCGCGGACTTCCCGCGGGCAAGTGGGTTCTTCGGACGCCGGCGCTGCCCCGGAATTACGGCCCGAAGCGCACGATGATGTCGGTTCCTGCGGGTACCATCGTTCCTGCGGCGGGCACCTGATCGCGCGCCAGGCCCGACCCCACGATCTGCACGGCCAGCCCCGCATTGCTGGCCTGGATCACCACCTCACGCAGCGACTTGCCCACGAACGAAGGGACCGCGACGCGCTGGTTGGGAATGGCGACCGTCTGGCGATGCTGGCTCGCTGGCAGGGGGGCTCTCGCCGGTTTTGCCTGCGCGGAGAAAATCTGCGGCTTCACCCCGGTCTGTGGCCTCGCACCTGAACTCGATGCGGAACCCGGATTCGAAGCTGGCGCTGTCGGGCCCAGCAGCGGCGGCTGGCTCGCATCCGCGCTCACCTCGGCCGTGTCCGGCGGCGGACCCTGGTTGGCCGGATCGCGCAGCGGATCGTCCGCCGGCAGGTGGTTCACTTCCGCAAACAGCGACTGCAACTCCTCGGCGCTCTGCTGGGGGTCGTCGTCGGGCTGCGGCTTGAGGTTCTTCGCGATCTCTTTCACCGGCTTCAGGTCCTGATCGTGCGGCACGCCCAGGTATTCGAGGATCTGCTGCGCCAGATCGCGAAACACGGGCGCGCTGACGGCGGTTCCGAAGTGCGAGCCCTTCGTCGGCGAATCCATAATGACCGCAATGGTGACTGCAGGATCGCTGACCGGCGCGAACCCGACAAACGACGCTACGTATTTCGTCTTCGAATAGGTGTGCGTCAGGGGATCGATTTTCTGCGCGGTGCCGGTCTTGCCCGCGGCGCTGTAGCCGTCGAGCTGCGCGGGGCGGCCGGTGCCGTAAAGAACCACGCCTTCCATCACCTGCCGCATCTGCGCCGAGGTCAGCTCGGTGATGACGCGATGCGCGCCGGAGGGCAGGGGGTCCGGTATCTCCTCGCCCGCCCGGAACGCGAGAGACTTCAGCGCGCCGCTGGCTTTGGAGGCCTCCGAGCTTTCCAGCACAATGTGCGGCGGCAGATAGACGCCTCCATTGGCGATGGTCGAGGCCATGGTCACCAGCTGGATGGGCGTGACCGCGATCTCCTGCCCCATGGGAATGGAGCCGATGGTGGTGGGCTGCCATCGTGACGGCGGCTTCACCAGCCCGCGGGTTTCGCCGGGCAGCTCGATGCCGCTGCGCTGGCCGAACCCGTAGGCGCGAATGTATTGATAGAAGCGGTCGGGGCCCATGCGCTGGGCGAGTTCGATGGCGGCGACGTCGCTGGACTCCCACAGCGCTTCCCTGGCGCTCAGCACATTTCCATGGTGGCTCTCGTAGATGATGGCATCGCGGTCATCGTGAACCAGACGCCCAGCCACGTTGATCACGCCCCCGAGGGTAGGAATCATGGAGTCCGGCGTAACGACCTTCTCATTCAGTGCAGCCGAATAAGTCACCAGCTTGAAGGTCGAGCCGGGCTCGTAGACGTCGCTCACCGCGCGATCCGTCAGCAGAGAACGATCGGTATGCCGGAAATTATTCGGATCGAAGGTGGGGCGGATGGCCAGCGCCAGAATCTGCCCGGTGTGCGGGTCCTGCACGACCACCGTACCGTTGGCCGCGCCCGTCCGCTCCATGTTTTTATCCAGCGCCTGCTCGGCCATGAACTGGATGTTGGCGTCAATGGAGAGCACGAGATTATCGCCGGCCCGGGGATCGCGCTCCTGGCTGTCGAGCGCATGGTGGCGCGCGTCCACGGCCGTCAGCATGTGGCCGGGCGTGCCGTGCAGCTGCTTCTCGTAGTCCTCTTCCACTCCGGCCAGCCCGTCATCGTCCATGCCGACGTAGCCCAGCACCTGGGCGGCCAGCTGCTGGTCCGGATAGAAGCGCTTGAACTCCTTCTGGAAATAGATTCCCTTCAGCTTCAGCGCCTTTACCCGCGCGATGATGGCCGGCGACTGCTTGCGCGCCACCCAGGCGAAGTTGCGCGAGTCTGTCAGGCGCCGCAGCATCTGCTTGTCGGTGGTGAAGCGATCCTCCGGATCGGTATGCACGATCTTCGAGAGGATGGCCGCATCGGCAGGCTTGTTCGCCTCGCCGATCTCCGAGGGCACCGCGTAGATTGAATCGGCGATCACGGTCATGGCCAGCGGATGCAGGTCGCGGTCGTAAAGAATGCCGCGCCGCGGCGCGACGGTGAAGGTCCGCTCCTGCTGGCGCTCGGCGCGGTCCAGCCACTCCGAATGCCGGACGATCTGCAGCCAGAAGAGCCGGCCGACGATGAGCACGCTCCAGAAGAGAAAGATGGCCAGCACGCCCAAAATGCGCATGCGGCGCATGGGCGTAACCAGGAACGGTTTTTTACGGGAAGAAGAAGGGGGGGAGGGCGGAGCCTTTCGCCGGTAGGGCTCCGGATCGGAATCGGAGGAGAAGGCAGGACGATTCACAGCGAGAATGTTCTCCTCCCCGAAGTTCTCAGTGCAATGCGGGGACGGCCGGCGTCACCTTCGCCATCACTGCACCGTTGTTCTCCATGGTCAGGGTCGCGTTGGGGTGCACGACCTGGCCGGGATGCGGCGCCGTCAGTCCGAAGTTTCGCGCCAGAGTGTCGATCCGCGAAGGATCGGCCAGCTGCGCCGCGGTCAGGCGCAGCTCGTGATTCTGCTCTTCCAGCTGCTGCATCTGCTGCTTTTCCGACTGCAGGTTATAGCCGCATTCGATGGCGCTGAAATGCTGCCATCCATACATCAGGATCAGAGACAACAGGAAGACCATGGCGTAGGCAAAGGTTCGCATCTCGCGCTCGCGCGCCGGATCGTTGGCCTTCACCAGGCGCGAGTTGTCGATGCGCTTGGCAAACAGCGCTTCCGGGGTGGGGCCGCGCCGGCCGCCGCGCTGCGCAGCCAGCAACCGCGCGTTGTGCACTGCGATCCATTCTGTATCGCGGCTGTTACCGATCAGGGCCGGTGCCGCCATTGCCTGTGTCGCCATCGTCCTTCTCCCTCAGCGCCCCGTTGTTTACAATCTACGACCTTTTCCGAGTTTTACCGCGTTTTTTCGGGTATTCCTGGTTTTTTTCTTCTTCTCCCTCTTCCAACGACCGGGCCAGGGCCGCTGCTTACAGGAAGGAGGGTGTTGCGTGGTGGTCGTCCGAGTTACTTTCGCCTTTGGTACGGTGGGACGGCCCCCGGCCCGATGTCTTTGACTGCAGGGTCTACGGGATACGGTCCGCGGTTTAGAAATCAAGTCACGCGCTAGTCCGTGAACCGTATCCCGTAACCCCTGCTCTTCTCTCCGCTGCCCGCAGCTTCGCGCTGCGTGCCCGCGGGTTGCGATCCGTTTCCTCCGCTTCGGCCGTCGCCGGCTTCCGCGTCAGCACTTCCCAAACTCCCTGCCGCGCTCCCTCGCGCAGCGAATCTTTGACTCGCCGGTCCTCCAGCGAGTGAAAGCTGATCGCCACCAGACGGCCTCCGGGCTTCACCACCTCGGGAGCCGCCCTGAGCAGCGCGTCAATCTCGCCCAGCTCGGCGTTCACATGAATTCGAAGAGCCTGAAAGGTCCTGGTCGCCGGATGAATCCGCTCCTGTTTCATTGCCGGGGCTGCCGACGCGACGATCCGAGCTAACTGCCCTGTCGTCGTCACCGGCCGCCCCCGAACAATGGCTCTGGCGATTCTCCGCGACCTCCTTTCCTCTCCGAATTCGTAAATCAGATCGGCGAGTTCTTTTTCCCCGGCCTGATTTACCACTTGTTCGGCAGACATCCCCTCACGCGGATTCATCCGCATATCCAGGGGCCCGTCCGCCTGAAAACTAAAACCTCGGTGCGCCTGATCCAGCTGCAGCGAGCTGACTCCAAAATCCGCCAGCAGCCCATCGACCTTCCGCCCGGCCAGCACTTCGACCATTTGCGAGAACTCCACGTCGTGGAATTCCATCTGCGGCATCGCATCGCCCAGCTCCTCGCCGAGCGCTTCGAGCTTCTGCCGCGCCAAGGCCATGGCCTCCGGATCGCGGTCGAAGCCGATCAGCCTGCCCTCGGCTCCCAGCCGGCGAGCGATTTCGCTCGCGTGCCCTGCATACCCCAGCGTCGCGTCCACAACCACGCCGCCGCTGCGCACATTCAGCATTCGGATCGCTACTTCAGAAAGAACTGGCACATGTCGCCCGGAATTCCGCCCCGGCCTGTGCTCCCCCTGGGGGGTCTTCATCGCTTACAAACCAAA
>DASXFH010000256.1:0-14338 GCA_036489655.1 Acidobacteriaceae bacterium
CCTTTGCCGACTGACGGCATGGGCTTGCAGTCAACCGGCGCCATCCCGCGCTGCACACGGTCAAGCTGGAAGCCGGCATCGTGTCTGGCATCCTCAGGAAAATCTCGAAGGCATTCGAGCGAATTGCCGAGGAAACGCAGCGGCTTCACAGGAAGCATTATACTGGTTTGGATATACAGTGCAGCGAAATATCCGTGTGCCGCTGAATCAAATCACCACCGACTCCTGATACTCCCCGAAGACCTCGCGCATGGCCGCGGCGATTTCGCCCACTGTAGCGTAGCTCTCGACCGCCTCAAGAATCGCCGGCATCAGATTCGCACCCGACCGCGCGTGCTCCTTCACTCGATCGATAGCGGCCAGCCAGCGCTGGGCATCGCGCCGTGCTCGCAGCGCTCGTACCCGCTCCACCTGATGCCGTTCGAGATCCTCGTCGATGCGCTGAATCGGAATGCCCGGCTCATCCTCGCGCGTAAAGCGGTTCACGCCGACAACCACCTGCTCGCCCGAATCCACCGCCCGCTGATAGTCGTAAGCTGCGGTCTGAATCTCCTGCTGCACCCAGCCCCGCTCGATGGCGCGCAGCATGCCGCCCATCCCATCGATGCGCTCGAAGTAGGCGCGCGCCTGCTTCTCGAGATTGTTAGTGAGCGACTCGACATAATACGACCCGGCGAAAGGATCGATGGTCTGCGCCACGCCCGATTCGCTGGCGATGATCTGCTGCGTGCGCAGCGCGGTGCGCGCGGCCTCTTCGGTGGGCAGCGCCAGCGCTTCGTCGAATCCATTGGTGTGCAGCGACTGCGTGCCGCCCAGCACGGCCGAGAGCGCCTGGATCGCGGTGCGGACGATGTTGTTCTCCGGCTGCTGCGCGGTCAGCGTGGAGCCCGCCGTCTGGGTATGGAAACGCAGCATTAACGAACGAGGATTCTTCGCGCCGAACTGATCTCTCATCACCTGCGCCCATAGCCGCCGCGCGGCGCGAAACTTGGCCACTTCTTCGAAGAAGTTGTTGTGCGCGTTAAAGAAGAAAGACAATCTCGGCGCAAAGCGGTCGATATCCAGCCCCGCGTCGACAGCGGCCTGCACATAGGTCATGCCGTTGGCCAGCGTAAAGGCGATCTCCTGCGCCGCCGTCGATCCCGCCTCGCGCATGTGATAGCCGGAGATGGAAATGGTGTTCCACTCGGGCGCGTGCTCGTTGGCCCACGCGAACATGTCGGTGATGATGCGCATGGCGTGCGCGACGGGATAGATGTACGTCCCGCGCGCGATGTATTCCTTCAGGATGTCGTTCTGCACCGTGCCCGAGAGCCGCTTCACGTCGGCGCCCGTTCTCTTCGCCACCGCCACGTACAGCGCCAGCAGGATGCTGGCCGTGGCGTTGATGGTCATCGAGGTCGAGATTTTGTCGAGCGGAATGCCGTCAAAGAGCCGCTCCATGTCCTCGATCGAGTCGATGGCCACGCCCACCTTGCCCACCTCGCCGAGGGCCATCGGGTCGTCGGAGTCGTAGCCGATCTGCGTAGGCAGGTCGAAGGCGACGGACAATCCCGCCGTCCCATTGGCAAGCAGAAATTTGTAGCGCCGATTGCTCTCCTCCGCGTCGCCCATGCCCGCGTACTGGCGCATGGTCCAAAGCCGGCCGCGATACATGGTCGGCTGAATGCCGCGCGTGAAAGGAAATTCTCCGGGGAAGCCCAGCGCGAGGTCCGGGTCGAAGCCGTCGGCTTCAAGATCAGCAGCGGTGTATGTGGCTTTCACATCTGGATCAGGCTTCGGCATGCGAAGAGGTATTGTAGCGAGTTCTACTCACGCGCCGCCCGAAGACGCAAAACGTTAGCTTGCGCGTTCGCGCTTGAGCTTTTCTTTCCGCCGCGCGCGATAGAACGAGGTCACGGTGAAGTAGAAGAAGGCGACCGCGATCAGGCAATAAACCAGGAAGCGCAGATGCTGGGGTCCGCTTTGCCACTGGTGGCGGAGTTTGAAGGCGTTCTGGGCGAAGTAGAAACCGAAGAGCCCGAAGAACAGGCCGGTCACCTCCAGCCACAGCACGCCGCCCGCGTGAACGAACGGTCCCCAGATGGATTGGCCGAATCTTTTCCCCTCGCGTTTGGCCACGCGGGTGCGCTCCGCATAGACGGGCGCTTGTTGCTGCATGGAATCAGCGGTTTGCGAGGCGCGTTCGCGCAGCATTCCGGATGCGACGCGCACTCCTACTCCCAGTTTTCGTCCCAGGCGGTCTGGCTCCATCGGCGGGCTCCATACGACAAAAGTGTAACAGCCACTCTCTGATTCGAATTGCAGGCGTCGCGCATCAGAAGTAAGGTAAAAGAAATCCTGCCGAAACGTCCCCGCATCGTGCGAAGGGCGGAATGGAGTCAAATCTTGAACCAAAAACTACGGAAGCTGGTCCAGAAGCTTGGTGAAGCCATTCACGAGAGCGTTTCCGAATCCGAAAACATTGCCGGGGTTGTACAGGATATCCGCAAGCAGGGATTCGATGTACTTCTGATGCTGGAAGCGACGATCGGGCTAAATGAAGTGGAACAGCAACCTGTAGCTGCTCTCGAATCATCGAACGCAGAGAGTCAGGAAGGGACGTTCACGGCGCAGGATTTGAACTTTCTGAAGTCGCTCCGCATCGCCATCGAGAGCGAGCACGCTCCGGAATAGCTTTACTCCAGGCCCCGCGATCATGTGGTAGTATCCGCTCGTCCCTGATTGGTCAATTTTCTCTTGCGATTCACAACTTGAGAGCAATGGGACGAAGAGGGTGCGACCAGAGCGATGAGAGATACACTCGGCGTATTGTTAGCAGGCGGCGCGGGCGAACGGTTGTTTCCACTCACCCGTGATCGGGCCAAGCCGGCGGTTCCCTTCGGCGGGAATTACCGCATTATCGACATAACCCTTTCCAACTGCATCAACTCCGATCTGCGCCGGGTCTATATCCTGACGCAATACAAGGCCCTGTCGCTGAATCGGCATATCCGCGAGGGCTGGACCAGCGTCGTAGCCCAGGAGCTGGGCGAGTTCATCGAGATTCTGCCGCCCATGCAGCGAGTCAGCGCGAACTGGTACATGGGTACCGCCGACGCGGTCTATCAGAACATCTACTCCATCGGCTCGGAGCAGCCGAAACACGTCCTGATCCTCTCCGGCGACCACATCTACAAGATGAACTACGGCAAAATGCTGGAGCATCACAATGAGATGGGCGCGGACGTCACGCTGGCCACTCTGCCCATCGACCCGTCGGAAGTCTCGCGCTTCGGCGTCGTCGAAGTCGACCAGAGCGGCGAGGTGATCGGCTTCCAGGAGAAGCCGAAGACCACCAACCTGCGGTCGCCCTTCAATCCCAGCATGGTCGATGCGTCGATGGGCATCTATCTCTTCAACACCGACGTCCTGCTCCCGGCGCTGATGCAGGATGCCGAAGATCCCGCTTCCAAGCACGACTTCGGGCACAATATCCTGCCCGGCATCCTGGGCAAGTACAAGATCTGCGCCTACAACTTCGTCGATGAGAACCGGCAGCATGCCCTCTACTGGCGCGATGTGGGCACCCTGGAGGCGTATTACGACGCGAACATGGATATCGCGTCGATATCGCCGATCTTCAATCTCTATGACAGCGCCTGGCCGATGCGGACCCGTGTCCGCCAGTACCCCCCGGCGAAATTCGTCTTCGGCGAGCCGGGCCGGACGGGCATGGCCATCAACTCCATCGTCTCAGCCGGCTGCATCGTTTCCGGAGCCGTGGTGCGCAACAGCGTGCTCTCTCAGGATGTGCGCGTGAACTCCTACTCCGAGGTCGACTCGAGCATCGTCTTCTCCCACGTCAACATCGGCCGCCACTGCCGCATCAAGCGCGCCATCATCGACCGCGATGTGCAACTCCCCGAAGGCACCGTCATCGGCTACGACCAGAACGAGGACAAGCGGAATTACTTCGTCACCCCGAGCGGGCTGACCGTCGTGACGCGCGACTATTCGCTGTACGAAAACCCGGTCGCGCCTGATTTCCTCCTGGAAACCTGAGCCATCAAGCCCTGTTCCCGAAGGACAGGCACGGTATCGAAAAAAGCTCCTGAAAGCCTTTAGGCGCGAAGCGCATGTGCCTGGACGGCCAGTCCTCCTGTATCCTTGCCATTTCACCTTAGGAACGGCGCGCCGGGTCGATCCCACGGAACCGGCGCGCTGCGAGTTGCGTATGGACCTCCATGAGCGCGGCTGGAACAATGACGTGGGAGATGGACGGGTTCCGGGTAATCCGGACGCGTCCGCGCCTTGGAGCATTCACTCCGGGTCCGCGTCCGGTTTCCAGACCGGCAGCACGCCAGGACTCCGGGTCTCAACCAGGGCCGGGACATGCAGGTAGTCAGGGACGGGCCTCTCAGGGAGCAGCCCGTGTCCGGGGGGCGGAACGCGCATTGGAAGCCGACTGGCAGATTGTTGTACAGCGTTGCCTCGACGGCGATTCCGGCGCCTGGACGGAGCTGGTCAAGTTCCATCACCGCCGCATCTACGCCCTGTGTTATCGCTTCACCGGCTCGCCGCATGATGCCGAGGATCTAACTCAGGATATTTTCATCAAAGTATATGGAAACCTCGCCAGTTTCGACCTGACGCGGGGCAGCTTCCAGACGTGGATTACGACGCTGGCGCGTAATCTGCTGGTCGATCATTTTCGCAGAAGCAAGCAGCAGCGTGTCACGGACTCGATCGACGCAGGCTGGGAGGAGGCGGAAGAGCTTCCGCTCGCCGACCGGCTGTCCGCCTCGGGTCCCAGCCAGCATGACCGCGCGGTGCAGACGGAAATCGCCCGCATGGTGCAGGAAGCGCTAACAAAAATCTCGCCTGAGCTACGCGAAGCGGTTATTCTTCGTGATCTGCAGGATATGGATTACAAGGAGATCGCGCAGGTTCTGCATATTCCCGAAGGCACCGTGAAGTCCCGTATCAGCCGCGGCCGGGCGGAACTCGCCAGGCTGCTGGATCGTAATAAAGGACAGGTGGTTTAGATGTCAGAGCGCAATCCATTTGATCAGCAGCCGAAGGGGACTCGCCAGCGCGAACTGCGCTGCGAAGAGTGGGAAACCCTTCTGGCGGATGCGCTCGATGGCCTGCTGCCGCCGGCGGAGAGCGCGGTCTTCACCGCGCACAGCTCCGATTGCGCGATCTGCGCCCAGCTGCTGGCCGAGGCCAGGCAAGGGCAGGAGTGGCTGAAGTTTCTCCACGGGGAGCCTGAAATGCCGGGCGACCTGATGGAGCGGATCCTCAGCAAGACCAGCGGCGCGGTCGCGGATCGCCCGCTGGCGGTTTTCGGCGCTCCGATCGCAGCCGCGCCGGGTGTGCTGGTAATGCCGGCGCGCCGCATGGTGTGGGACACACGCCTGATGATGACCGCTGCGATGGCATTCTTCTCCATCGCGCTAACCCTGAACCTGGCCGGCGTCCGGATCACGGACCTGCGCCTCTCCGAGCTGACGCCCGCCAGCCTGGAGAACAACCTGACCCGGCAGTTCTACGGGGCGAAGAGCCAGGTGGTGCGTTATTACGACGGCCTGCGCTTCGTCTACGAGGTCGAATCGAAGATGCGCGAGCTGCGCCGCGACGAGGATACAACTCCGTCGCCCGCCCAGCCGCAGCAGAACGACAAGCCGGCCTCGCAGAGTAATCCCTCCAATCCACCGGCCAATGGCCACAAAACCGGCGGCAAGCTGGAAACCATCCCCAGCGAATCGAAGGGCGACACGTTCTGGGGCAGGCCGGCTTTGGCGAGCAACAAGGCATCCTGCACCGATCCGCAAGGGGACGGGAATCAATTCGAGAGCGGAAATTGTGACGAGGTGAAGACTTTGGTCGTTTCGGAATTAGACCAAGCGGAAAGGAGCTTGGCATGAACTGCGTCAATCATCCTGATGCTGCGGTTGCAGCGTACTGCCAGAATTGCGGAAAGGCTCTGTGCGCATCGTGCGTGCGGTCCGTTTCCGGTGTGATTTATTGCGAGCAGTGCCTTGCTGCGAAGCTTGGAATCGGCGGGACTGCCGGCTATACGGCCGTGGACCCCAACTTCGTCGCCGGCGGAGCGATTCCTCCCATACCCGGACCAAATCTCGGACCGAACCTCGGGCCGAACCCCGGCACGGCGACCCTTCTCGGGTTTATCCCCGGCGTCGGCGCCATGTACAACGGCCAGTTCGTCAAGGCCCTGGTACATGTGCTGGTCTTCGTCATCCTCATCGGCATCACCGACAACCACGGCATCTTCGGCATTTTCATCTTTGCCTGGGTCGCCTACCAGGTCTTCGACGCCCACCAGACCGCCAGGGCTCGCCGCGATGGACTCCCGCTCCCCGATCCCTTTGGGTTGAACGAGCTGGGAAACAAGCTCGGCATCTCCAACGCGCAGGCCCCGCCTCCGTTTACGCAGACTTTCACCTCTACCGCCGTTCCGCCCGTCCCTCCCCCAGGCCCGCCTTCCGCAGGATTCACCGAACCCTATCCGCCATACGCTCCTTACGCAGCCGTGCCGCCTATGCCAGGCGTTGTTCCTGGCTCTATTCCCGGCTCCATGCCCGGATCGGGCCCCGGCTACGTGCCGCCTGCTGGAATGCCGCCCTCCGGAATGCCGCCCTATGGAATGCCGCCGTACAGCGCGGTGCCGCCCGAGGTGGATCCCAATGCGCCGGTGCGCCGCCGTGAGCCGGTCGGGGCCATCGTCCTCATCGGCCTGGGACTGCTGTTTCTCTTCAATACGCTTGGCGTCTTCCGCTTCGACTGGATCGGGCACCTCTGGCCGCTCTTCATCATCGGACTGGGAGCCTGGCTCCTGATCCGCCGGGCAGGCTCCTCGGATGTTCGCCTCGGCGGCCGAATTGGAAAAACGCACGACAATCCGCCGCCGCCCCCGCCGGCAGGAGGTGGACAATGAACTCCTATCTCTGGATTCATCGCGTCAAAGGGCCGGTGATGCTGCTGGTCTTCGGCGTCACTGCGCTGCTCAACGAGTGGGACATTATTTCCTTCGGCAAAAGCTGGCCGCTCTACCTGATCGCCTTCGGGCTTCTGCAACTTGCCGAGCGCGCCGCCTGGTCGCAGATGCAGCAGAACGAGCAGGCGCAATACGCACAGGGCCAGTACCCGATTTACGGCGCGCCGGTAGCGAGCACGCCTGGTCCCATGCCGCCAGCAGCCAGCTCCTCCAGCGCATTGACCATCACCCCGCACGACAACGAGGGGAGGTAAGCCATGGCCGCCTCGCCTCCGCCTTATTCGCCCCGCGACGTCCGCCAGCAGGCCCGCGACTACGCCCGGGCGCAGCGTGATCAGGCCCGCGCCCAGCGCCAGTACTGGCGCGCCTATCAGGGTTATCGCAGGGCATCCATCACCGGCCCGCTGATTCTCCTCACCATCGGCATCATCGCCCTGCTGATCGAAACCGGCCGCATGAGCGGATACGCGGTCTGGGAGTGGTATGCGCGCTGGTGGCCCCTGCTGCTGATCGGCATCGGCCTGATTTCGCTGGCCGAATACTTCTTCGACCGCAACAACCCTTACGCCGGCAGGCGCTCAGCCGGAGGCATCGTCTTCCTCATCCTGCTCTTCGCCTTCCTCGGCTGGGGCGGCCACAACGCACGCAACTGGGGACCCTTCAGCGAGCAGTTCGGCGACAACGGCGACGACTTCTTCTCGCTGATGGGAGCCGAGCACGACAACGAAGTGCAGATCGACCAGGCCATCGCCGCCAACGGGACGGTGACCATCCAGAACTCGCGCGGCGATGTAACCGTCACCAACTCCAGCGACGGCCAGTTGCATCTGCGCGCGCATCAGGTCGTCCACACCAACTCCGATGACACCGCGCAGAAAGTGTTTGACCAGGTAAAGCCCAGAGTCGAGTCGTCGTCCTCGGGCGCGGTCATCACCGTGCCGGGCAGGAATGGCGCGCGCGTGGACCTGACCCTCCAGCTGCCGGAAAAATGCTTCACCACCATCAACACCGCGCACGGAGACGTTACCGTCGAAGGCATGCAGAACAACGTGGATGTCACCGACAGCCACGGCGATACGAAATTCGATGGCATCGGCGGCGATGTTCACGCCCGCATGGATCACGGAGACGTCTCGGCTCACCAGGTCAGCGGCCATGTCTTCGTCGACGGCCATGCCGACGACGTTACGCTCTCCGAGGTCAAAGGGCAGGTGGTGCTCGACGGAGAGTTCTTCGGCGATACCCACCTCGAACAGGTAGGATCGACCGTCCACTTCCACACCAGCCGCACCGATCTGGATATGCCCAGGCTGGGCGGCGACCTGACCATGGACTCCAGCGATCTGACCGCCAGCCAGGTCGCCGGACCGGTACGCATCGTGACCCGATCGAAGAACATCGACCTGACACAGGTAGCGGGAGACATCCACATTGAAAACAGCGATGGCGACGTGAACGTGGTCGCCGCTGTTCCCCTTGGAAATATCCAGATCGCCAACCGCTCCGGAGCCCTGTCGCTGACCATTCCCGAGACCGCGAGCTTCGCCATCGACGCCGCCACCACCGAGGACGATGACCTCGAAACCGATTTCCCGCTCCAGACCACAAGCTCAGGCGATCGGCGGACCCTCCAGGGCGAAGTCGGCCACGGCGGAGTGAAGCTCGAACTCACCACCACGCATGGCAATCTGGAGCTGAAGAAGGGCTCTGCAACCCCGCTGCCGCCGGCGCCACCAGAGCCTCCGGCGCCACCAGCAGCCCCGGCCAGGCACTTGCGGGCTCCAAAGGGACCGGCGCCCCAGCCAACGCCGCAGTAACAAAGCCCGGGTGCCCCACATCTCGATTTTGAGATGTGGGAGACACCAACGCCAGGCGAAGCAGGAGTCCATCACGCGCTGGCATTGTTGCCTGGACGGCCGACTAAGGCAATATCAGGGTTTCTGTATTGTGCCGTCATTCTGACGACCAACGGGAGGAAGAATCTCAGCGATGCGGGCGTGGAAGCATCGCTGAGATTCTTCGCTACGCTCAGAATGACGGGTACATTCCACCATCATTGAGATTGCTCTAGCGCTTGGAGCGCATCAACCGCTCACCCACGATCCCTTCGATCCGGCTCAGCACCTCACCCAGGCTGAGACCGGTGGAATCGATCACCACGGCATCGGGAGCGGCGCGCAGCGGCGACTCGGCGCGGTTCCGGTCTCGCTCATCGCGTTCGCGCAATTCTTTTGAAATGGCCTCCGGAGTGACCACAGCCGCCGCGCTGCCTGACTGCTCGTAGCGGCGCTGGCTGCGCGCCTCGGGCGAGGCATCCAGGAAAAACTTCAAGTCGGCGTCAGGAAACACCACCGTCCCGATGTCGCGGCCTTCCATCACCACGCCGCCTTTGCGGCCCATTTCTCGCTGCAGATCGACCATCCACGCGCGAATCGCAGGATGCACGCTGACCCGCGAGGCAGCCTGCGTCACTTCCGGGTCGCGAATCGCCCCGGTCACCTCGGCTCCGTCGAGCAGCACACGGTTGCCGTTGGGTGTCGGCTCCAGCAGGATCGCGGTGGTCGCGGCGAGGTCCTGCAGCGCGGGCGCGTCATCCAGGCCGACTCCGTTGCGCAGCGCCTTCAGCGCGAAGGCGCGATACATGGCTCCGGTTTCCAGGTTCAGCAGGCCGAAATGAGCGGCGAGATGTTTGGCGACTGTGCTCTTGCCCGCGCCGGCGGGCCCATCGATGGCAATGATCGGACGGCGTTCACTCATTCCGCGCTTTTGTTCCCCTCATCCTTTCGCTTTCGGAACGGCGGCTTGGCTCCGCCAGGCTTCCCGCCCGGTTTACGAGCGCCAAAGCTCTTGGTGCCGCCAAATTTCTTGCCGCCGCCGAACTTCTTCCCGCCAAAAGACCCGCCGGGCTTGCCTTTGCTGAAGCCGCCCTTGCCAAAACTGGGTTTGCCGGAAAATCCGGCAGACTTGCCGGCCGCAGGCCGCGGGGACCTGGGTCTCTCCGATCCCTCTCCTGCAGGCTTAGAAAATCCAGGCTTCGCAAAGCGCGAACCGCCGCCCGGCTTGCCCTTCCATCCGCCTTCGCGAGGCTTTGCCGGCCGGTCTCCAGGCTTGGAGCCGCCAAACGCGGGACGCCCAAACGAGCGTGGGCGCGATTCACCGGCCGCACCTTCCTCAGCCCGCTTGCGGAAGAAAGGACGCTTCCCGCCCTCGGCAGGTCTTCCTCTGCCGCCGAACTTAGCGCCGCCGGATTTCGCACCGCCGAACTTCGATCCACCGAATTTGGGCCGGCCCGGTCCATCGAACTTCTTCCCGCCTGAGAACCTCGGACCAGAAGATCTGGAGCCGCCAAATTTGCTCTTGCCTGCGAATCCGCCCGGGCGTTTTTCCGCGCCCGTCTCGCGGGGCCGGAAATTGGCTGGGCGCTCGCTCCCCTCATCCCGCCGTGGACGAAACGGACGCGCGCTGCCGCCCGAAGCTGCAGACCTGCGCTCGCCGCTTTCTGGACGCGGAGTCCACGTGCGCGGAGTCGAGGGACGATCGGCCGCAGGACGATTCGCTGCAGGGCGATCGCCGAACTTGCCGCCCGCCGGCCTGAAGCCGGATCTCTTAGGTGGAAACTTCCCGCCGGCGCCGCTGCGTCCCGCGCCGCCGGTTCGAGTCGCCGGACGAAACCGCGGCCGCTCGCCACCCGCAGCTCGCTCACCGCCTGCCGCACGCTCGCCTTCAAATGGCTTGGCATCGCGACGGAAAGGCCGCGCTGCCTTGTCGAAAGGCTTCTTTCCAAACGTCGGCCGTTTGCTGAAAGGCTTGCGCTCGCCTTCCGACGAACGCGGAGCGCCTCCTGCCGCCGGACGGTCAGACGCTTTGCGCTCGAAGGGCTTCCGCCCAAAGGTCTTTCGTTCCCCCGCTTTACGCTCGAAGGGTTTACGCTCGCCCGTTTTGCGTTCACCCGTTTTGCGTTGAAAGGGCTTGCGCTCTCGATCGAAGGTCCGCGGAGCACGCTCCGCCTGCCGGGGCTTGCGCGGTACTTCGGAACCGGCTTCGCGAACAGGTTCGGCTGCAGGCTCGGGTTCGTCGAACTCCGGCAGAGCGCCGGCAATGTGGAACATCGACTGCGTTCCCACCGGCACCATTGAAATCTGCCGCGTTGCTGCCAGCCCGTTCACCGTCTCACGCACCCGCGAGCGCGAGGTCAGCGGCGAGAGGAAGGTTTCGACCTCTTCGCTGGTGGCCGCAATCACCGACTCCAGATAGAGCGAGACCAGCGCGGACAACGATGCCGTCTGCGAATGCTTGCCCGCGGCGGTGAGCGCATCCTTGAATCGAAGCTGGGTCAGGCTCCAGTGCGTGGGCGCGCCGGCTTCATACTCGGGCAGCACGCGTAGATTGCTCCACAACTCGAACAGCCCGCGCAGCACCGCCGCCTCGGTCAGCTCGCGGCCCAGTGCGGACTGAATCTCGCCCGCTGTAAGAGCGCCTTCCTTTTCCAGCAGCTTCCATATCTCGACCACCAGCGGTGAGGTCTTGCCGCCGGGAACCGTCTTCCAGTCGCGCGTGCCGCGCAGGCTGAAGAGGTAGGGAAAGGCCTCGCGCGTGGCCAGGAAGTCAGGCGTCTCGGAAGGCGTGCCGAACAGATTCAGCGGAATGATCGCGCCTTCGGCAACCAGCCGGTACATCAGGCCCGCGGCGTTGTCGATCGCCTCGCGCGAGGGTGTTTCGCTGGGTGCGCCGGCGCAGGCTTCGACGAAAGACGGAGCAGGCGCCAGAAACTGCTGGCGGCGCGGAAGAAAGAGGCAAAGTCCCGCGGCATCGAGCCAGGCTCGTGCGTCGTCTGCGGTTAAAAGCGGGTTGGAGGAATGGCGCCAGCGTTCGGCGCGCACTGTTTGTAGCTGCTCGGCTGTCAAAGAGACCCTTCTATGATCGAACGGGAAAGAGGCTTAAATTCGCTGAAACGCCCGCTGGATGTCTCTCCAAGAATACCGTAAAGCGATGGGCCGCCCGTGCGGGCAGCTGGTGGGGTGCTCAGTGCGCGCCAGCTCGGCCAGCAGCCACTCGATGCGCCTGGGATCGAGCGGCATGTTCACCTTGATCGCCGAATGGCAGGCAATGGACGCCGCGATGCGCGTGCGCAGCGTGCCCATGTTCTCCGATTGCACCGGATTTCCCGCCTGCTCCAGCACCTCCATCAGCATGCGCTCCAGCCGATTGCCTTCGAGGCCCACCGGCGCGGCCTTCACCGCGATGGTGTGCGGCCCAAAGGGCTCAACCTCGAAGCCGTTGTGCTCCAGCTCCTGGGAGATGGTCGCGAACAACACCATCTGGTGCGGCTGCAGATCGACCAGCATGGGCATCAGCAGCCGCTGGCGTTCGACGCGCTCCACTTCCCGCTCGCGCAGGATCTTCTCGAAGAGCACGCGCTCGTGCGCCACATGCTGGTCGATAATCCACAAGCCCTCGTCGTTCATTGCCAGGATGAAGGACTCGCGGAGTTGCCCCAGCGGCTTCAGCGAAGCCAGCGAGTTGAGATTCGCGACGGGCTCGCCGTCCTCAGGGAAATCCGCAAGCTCGCAGTCATGGGCAGGTTGGCGCGCCGCCGAAGTTCCATTCTCCCGCGCCGGAATCGCGAAGGGCAGCTTCACTTCTTCGGCCGGCAGCGCCGCTTCGCTCAAGGTAAAAGCGGCGGTATCGGCAGCCTTCACCGGCGTGGTCGAGTCCGCTTCGCCCGGAATCGGCGAGATCGCCGGAAGCAGCGACGGCGAAGCATGCGGATTCGCCGTGAGCGCGGCCAGAAACTCGGCCGCCGGCCGGGATTTGATCAGCGTGTTGCGGATGCTGTCGCGAACGAAGTCGTGCACCGCCGCCTGCTGGCGGAAGCGCACCTCTGTCTTGGCCGGATGCACATTCACATCCACCTCGTGCGGCGGCATCTCCAGAAAAATGAGAACGACAGGAAACGACGTCGGCGGAATGATGTTGCGGTAGGCCTCGCTCACCGCATGCAGGATGAGCCGGTCGCGAATGAGCCGCTGGTTGACGAAAACATAAATCGAATTGCGATTCAGCTTCTGCAATTCGGGCTTGGAAACGAAGCCGCTCATGCGCAGAAAACCGGGGTCGGGCGCAGCGTACTCCTCGTCGCGCTTCCACGGAGGCGGCTCGGGCAATCCGGCGCGGTCGAAGGGCCGCTCGGCGGCCATCGGAATCAGCTGGTCGAGCGTGTCCCTGCCGAAGATCTGGAAAATCCGCTCCGCGGGCTTCTGCACGGGAGGCGCAATCAGCAAAGCATGCGTAGCCGAATGCAGCTCGAAATGCTTCCCCGGATGCGCCAGCGCGTAATGTGTAACCAGAGCGGTTACATGAGAAAGCTCCGTCGTCTCGGCCTTGAGAAATTTGCGCCGCGCCGGAGTGTTGAAGAACAGGTCGCGCACGGCAATCGTCGTTCCCGCCGCCAGACCCGCGTCTTCCACGCGATAAATCTTTCCCCCGGCAATCTCGATGCGCGTCCCGCTCTCTTCGCCGGCTGCGCGCGTCTCAAGTTCCACGCGGGCAATCGATGCAATCGAGGGCAGCGCCTCACCGCGAAATCCCAGCGTCGCAATCGACAGCAGATCATCGCTCGACCGGATCTTTGAAGTGGCATGCCGCTCGAAGGCCAGCAGGGCATCGTCGCGCACCATGCCCACGCCGTTATCGACGACGCGGATGAGCTTCCGTCCGCCCGCCTCCACCTCGACGCGGATGCGCGTAGCGCCCGCGTCCAGCGCGTTCTCCAGCAGCTCCTTGACCACCGAAGCCGGACGGTCGACCACCTCGCCCGCGGCAATCTGGTTCGCTACTTGATCGGTGAGGATGCGGATGCGGCCCATGGATTCCAATCAATCTGAACACTACAACAAAAGAAAAACTATCAGAGGCCGTCATTCTGGCGACCGCAGGGAGGAAGAATCTCAGCGTATTTTCGCGAATGGTGCAAAGAAATGAGGCGGCCACAAGCCGCCTCATTTCTTCTGAATTCTAGAGCGTGTTTGGCTTTGCTGATATCCCTCGGAATCGATAACAAATTTGTCATCCCGAGCGAGCACCGCGAGCCGAGGGACCTGCTTTTCGCCGGGGCAACCGCAAATTTTCTCTTTCCCCCCGCATTTCGCGGTTCAAAAACAGCGATGTCAGCAAAGCCAAACACGCTTTAAGAATCAGCCGCTACTTGCTGACCGCTTCTCCAACCAGCTCCGGTTCAGGCACGTCATGCAGCCGGTCCCCAAGCACGTGCAGCCGCAAAAAGTTCGTCGAGCCGGACTTGGTCCGCGTGCCCGCGACGATCCCGATGATGTCCTGGGC
>DASXFH010000335.1:0-7676 GCA_036489655.1 Acidobacteriaceae bacterium
CTCCCGGCTCCCGGCTCCCGGCTCCCAGCCGCCCCCCCAGGGTTTCGCCCCCTGTTCTCCACAGCCTGCTCCGCTGTATGCTGCTTCCAGGCCCATTACCACCGGGGATTTTCTGCTCCAGCGACCAGCCTCACCCGTCCAAACCCGATGGTAGACTCGGGGCAATTCGTCCCAAATCAGGACACCGGATCGGAGTTTTCCCGTGGCAGATGACCGTCAGCGCGCCGTAGAACTGGCGCTTTCGCAGATTGAAAAGCAGTTCGGCAAGGGATCCATCATGCGCCTCGGCAGCAAAGAGGCCATTGTCCCGATCTCCGTCATCTCCACCGGCTCCATCTCCTTTGACGCCGCTCTCGGCGTCGGCGGGGTTCCGCGCGGCCGCGTCATCGAGATCTTCGGCCCGGAATCCTCCGGCAAAACCACCATCACCCTGCAGATCATCGCAGAGGCCCAGAAAGCCGGCGGCCTGGCCGCCTTTGTCGACGCGGAGCACGCCCTCGACCCGCAGTATGCCAAAAAGCTCGGCGTCGACATCGACAACCTCCTCATCTCCCAGCCCGACTATGGCGAGCAGGCCCTTGAGATCACCGAAGCCCTGGTCCGCTCCGGCGCCATCGACGTGCTGGTTGTCGACTCCGTCGCCGCCCTCGTTCCCAAAGCGGAACTGGACGGGGAAATGGGCGACTCCCACATGGGCCTGCAGGCCCGCCTCATGTCCCAGGCCCTGCGCAAGCTCACCGGAACCGTTTCCAAGTCGCGTACCTCATTAATTTTTATCAACCAGATCCGCGAAAAAATTGGCGTAATGTTTGGCAATCCGGAAACCACCACCGGAGGCCGCGCCCTCAAGTTCTACTCCTCGGTCCGCATCGACATCCGCCGCATCCAGGCCATCAAGGAAGGCGATACGGTCGTCGGCTCCCGCACCCGCACCAAGATCGTCAAGAACAAGGTTGCCGCGCCCTTCCGCGAAGCCGAGTTCGACATCCTCTACGGCGAGGGCATCTCGCGCGAAGGCGACGTCCTCGACCTCGCTGTCGCCAACGGTATTGTCGAGAAGAGTGGCGCCTGGTTCAGCTATTCCGGGGACCGCATCGGCCAGGGACGCGAAAACGTCCGCCAGTTCCTGAAGGACAACCGCGACACCTTCGGCAAAATCGATACCCAGCTTCGCCAGAAACTGGGTATCGGCGCCAGGGCCTCCGAGCCCGCGCCGCCGCCGGTTCCGCCCAACGGCGCCGCCCACGCGCAGGAGGCCGTCCGCCCCTCCCGCCGCCAGTAACCCATCCGGAACCGCTGACCGCGGTTCCGGGACATCGTTTCCAACAGTGGGCCCATCCAACCGATAACGACTCCTGTCAGAAAACAGGGAAGCACGCTATGTCCTGTCTCTGCCGCCGGGCCCTTGATTCATGACAAAGACTTCTGCGACCCGCGTGCGACGAAGCGACGAACACAGCGCAGCCGCCTCGCCCAGCGGTTCGGCGGCCCTTTCCCTTCCGATTCAGCATTATGACAAGACGGCCGTCGACGACGATCGCCGGCTGTCCGTGGTGCGGCCGGAACCTGTCAAAGACCGCGAATCCGACATCCGGCCGAGTCGCGGACTGGAACCGATGTTTCCCGGCGAAGAAGCCGAGTTCCGCGCTTTCCTCGAGGCCGCAGCCATGGGCATGCACCGGCTGGATCCGGACGGAACCGTTCTGTGGGCGAACCGCACCCACCTGTCGCTGCTCAGCTATGACGAAGCCCGCTTTGTCGGCCATTCCCTGTCTGAGTTTCTCGCGGATCCACCGGCCCTCATCGATATCCTGCGGCGCCTCAGTTCCGGCCAAAATGTCCATGGCTGCGAAGTCCAGCTTCGCTGTGGCGACGGCCACCTGCGCTGGTTCCGCATCGACGCCAGTCCGCACATGCGCGACGGGGAGTTCGATTACGCTCACTGCTTTGTCGTCGAAATCAGCGAAAAGCGTCGCGCCGACGAAGCCCAGATGCGGCTCGCCGCAATCGTCGAATCGTCGGACGACGCGATTGCCAGCAAAGACCTGACGGGCATCATCACCAGCTGGAACGCGGCTGCGGAACGCATCCTCGGTTACACCGCTGAGGAGATTGTGGGCAGGTCCATCCTCACCATCATTCCTCCCGAGCTGCACAAGGATGAGCCCGAGATTCTGCGCAAAATCCAGGCGGGCGAACGCATCGAGCATTTCGAAACCATTCGCCTCACCAAAGAGGGCGAACGCATCAACGTCTCGCTCACCGTTTCCCCGGTGCGCGATCAGACGGGCAAAATCATCGGCGCGGCGAAAATTCTGCGCGACGTTACTGAGCAGAAGAAGCTGGAAGCGGCTCTCCGCACCACGGAGCGGCTGGCCTCGGTGGGGCGGCTTGCTGCGACCGTTGCGCATGAGATCAACAACCCGCTGGAAGCGGTGACCAATCTTCTCTACCTTGCCTGCCAGAATCCTGACCTGCCGGAATCTGCGCGGACCTGCCTGACCGCGGCGGACGAGGAGCTCAGGCGCGTCGCTCACATCGCTCGCCAGACTCTTGGCTTCTATCGCGACACCTCCTCACCGGTGCGGATCCCGGTCGCAACTGCCGTCGGCGAAATCCTGGCCATCTACGATCGCCGCTTCCATTACAAGGGAATCAGGATTGCCAGCGAGATTCCCGCAGACCTGTACCTCTGCGTCCTGCAGGGCGAGTTCAAGCAGATCATCTCGAATCTGGTCTCCAACGCCATTGACGCGTCGCCGCAGGACTGCCGGCTCGGCATTCGCGCCTGGAACTCCCGTCATCCGCGGACTGGCGCTCCGGGCATCCGCCTGGTCGTGGCCGACCAGGGCTCTGGCATTCCCAAAGCGATCCGCTCCAGGATCTTCACCCCCTTCTTCACGACCAAGCGGGACGTAGGCACGGGCCTCGGTCTGTGGATCGTCCGCGACCTGCTGGTACGGCGCGGCGGTTCGATCCTCTGCCGCAGCCGTGCGGAGGGACCTCGCACCGGAACCGCCATGATGATCTTCCTGCCCGGCGGGGAGGGTTCCGACGACAGCTTTGCCTCCCCGGTATTGCCGCGTGCCGCCGCCTGAGAACTCGCGATCTTCAGCGCGGACCGAGCTTGAGCGTGAAGCGCAATCCGGTCCGAAACGTGAAGGGCAGCGAAGGATATCCAATCGGCCCGATGTGCTGATCGCTGGTGAGGTTATCGAGCTGGGTGTAGACCGCTGACCAGGGACGAATCTGGTAGCTCCCGCCCAGATCGACCTTGGTATAGGCATAGTCCAGGTTGCGATTGGGCAGCAGCAGCGTGTTGCCGCCGTTCACGTCCAGCCCTCCCAGGAACGTCGAATCGTCGCTGCGGCTGGCATAGGCTGCATTGACAATGGCGGTCCACTTGCGGCCGGTGTAGATCACGCTGCCGAAGGCTGTGTGAGGAGGCTGCCGAAAGGGTCGCGCACCCACGAGCGGGGCATAATTGCCGATGGGGACGCCGGGATCATTGGGGTTGTAGCTGGGACCGACAGCATCCGAGGAGAACGAGTGCTGCACGCCTGAGTCCAGGTAGGTGTAGCCGCCGCGCAGATACAGATCGCGTCCGAGGCCGTATTCAATCTCTGATTCGACACCAATCGCCCGCCAGGACAGCGAGTTGAGATCGAGTTCGTAGGCGTAGTTGTTGGTGAGGAAGCTCTGGAGCTGCTGCTGCTCCGACGGTGAAAGACCGGGGAGCAGCTGCGGCACCAGCGTGGCCGGCACGGGCTCGATCTGGTTGCCGAATTCGTTGTGGAAATACGTAACTCGCGCGATGACTTTCTCGTTGAAGAGGCTCTGTTCCAGGCCCCCGTCATAGCTCCGCGACTGCTCCTCGCCGATGGGAGCGATCCCGTACCGCGCCGCGGTCGCCTGTCCGCCATTGGCCACCAGGAAGTCATAGAGCGAGCCCTGCTGCTGATCGAGGGTCGGTTCCTGATAGCCCCGCGCAAAATTGAAGTTCAGCTTAGTGCCATGCAGGATGCCCTGCCCGGGACGCACCACATACCAGGAGGCGCCCACCCGCGGCGTGCCAACCAGGCCAAACAGGCCGTTCTGCTCCACACCGCCGGCGGCCGTATAGAACAGGCGATTTTTAAACTGGCCGCCGAGCTGTGCCTGATAGTCGTAGTTCTCGCGCTCGAGTCCCTGCCGATAGGCATACACCGGCTCGGCCTCCAGCCCGCGTTCGTTCTCGTAGCGGAAGGCGCCGATGACGCCCAGGTGCGGGCCGTGCTGGTAATTGGTCTGGGCGTAGAGGCTGTCGCGGTTCGAGGCGATATTTACCTTCCACGGATAAAGGGACCCGAACGCAGGGCCATAATTCAGCAGCGCCTGACCCGTAGTCGAGGTTCCGTTGGCGCCTGCAACGGTGACGTTATTGCCGAAGTAATTGCCTGCCTCCAGAAAATCTCCAGTCAGGAGGTTTCCGGCGGGATACCACTGCTGGCTTTCTTCGCGCTTGCGGATCAGCCCGTAGCGCACGGTCGCTTTCCAGGAGTCGCGAATGGCGTGATCGATCGTTGCGGACATGTAGGTGTCCTGATCGAGCTGCTTGCCGTCATTCGCGATGCCGTAGAAGGAGTAGCCGCTGTTGCCAGACGGGACGCCGGTCGCAGAATTGGTATTGTGTCCCGTCACCCGCATCTGCGTCTTTGCGGACCAGCTCCAGCCGATGTTAGCGGCCTCGGAGTTGTTGTGATAGCTGTCGCCCGGAATGGAATTCGGCATCTGCAGGTTGGAGAATCCGCCGTAGTAATCAAGCTTCCGTTTCATGCCGCCCAGCTGGACCTCGTTGCGGTAGCCTTTGAAATTGCCGGCATCGCCTTCGTACAGCAGAGAGGGAAACGAGGTGCTGCCGCGTGGCGTGTTCAGCGCGACCACGCCTGCCGCGGCATCGGATCCGTAGAGCACCGAGTTCGGGCCGCGATAGACTTCGACGCTGGCCAGACCGGTGGTGGCCAGATTGCCGAAGTCGAAGCGGCCGCCAACGTCCTCGATGGGGACGCCGTCCAGGAGAACTCGGTTCGCCGTGGAACTGCCGCCGCGAATGAAGAGCGAGGTTTCGCCGCCGCGCTCGCCGGTCTGCACCAGGTTCACGCCTGGCACATCGCGCAGAGAATCGACCAGCAGGGCATAGTTTTGAATCTGAGTGGAACTCAGCTCCGTCACAGAGGCGCTCACCTGGGCCTGCGGCTGCGGCTCGCCAGTCGGGGTCACGACCACGGACTGACGTACCCATTCCGGCTCCAGCACAATGTTCTGGGTGACATAGTCAAGCTGGCCGGCGTAAAAGCTCTGGGTGGTCAGCTGGCGGAAGGAGTGCCCTGTGGCGAGCACGTAGAATCGCCCACTGGCCGCACTCACCAGGGTGTAGGTGCCGTCGGGCGCAGTGCGTCCGTCGATGAGAACTTTTCCGTCGTGGACCAGGCCGACGACAGCGTTGGCGATGGGATAGCCCAGCGGATCGGTGACCGTGCCATGCACGCTGACCGCATGCAGAGCGGTCCTCGAGCCCATGAGAAAGGCAACCAGCAGAAATGCAGGAAGGAATCGGCGCGCCGGCCGTGATAGAAGCGTCATAGTTTCCTCCGTCCCCCTCGGGACGCGGTTCTTTGGCGCATGGGACCGGTCTCCTGACTTGCGCTTCGCCGAACCGCCTTCCCGAAGCCTCAGGCTTCAGTGGCATTCTGGTCCGGCTCTTTTCTGCGCTTCTTACCTGACGCAGAAACAGGCGCTTACAGTTGCGGGGCAGTGGCGGATTTTCACCGCCTTCCCGAGCATCCCATGGCAATGGCAATATTGTCGCGAACACGCCTGCGGGCATTCCCGCCGCGCCCTCGCGCCTCTTCCGAATCGATTTCGATCCGGAAAGCCCGTTATAAATCGTTGCTGTCGCGAAGTCAAAACCGGGGACGACCTCAGAGGAAGGACCTTCTTTGCCTGCGGCCTGCGGCTTTTGCCCACTCCACCGCCAACCTGCGCAGGCGCCGATCTCCGCGATGACGCGCGGCTGCGTGGGCAACATTTTGAAGTGCTGTTGAAACCGTTGCACCCCAGCCAGTTGACTGGGCGCCTGCGCTCCTGAATCTGCGCGCGGTCGCGATTATGGGTTGCGGAGGGTTGGGTCCGCGGCGCTGGCGATTTCCGCCCACAGTTCCTTCATCCCGGCGCCCGTTTTTGAAGAGACCAACAGCACACGCTCGCCGTAAGCGGCATGCAGGTGGCGCAGAGCCTGAGCGCGCCCGTTGCCGGACAGCCGGTCGGCTTTGGTGCCCACGGTCAGGTAAGGCCGCTGGGCTGCTTCCAGAAACTCGATCAGCTGCGCATCACTGGCTTTGGGTGGAATGGTGCTGTCCACCAGACACACGCAGAGCGCCAGCGTGGAGCGTTCACGCAGGTAGGGCTCAATAAACTTCGGCCACTCCGCTGAAATGGATTTGGAGAGCCTGGCATAGCCGTACCCTGGCAGATCGGCGAAGATGAGCTGCGCCTGCTGCCGCTCCGGCGCATCGGTGAGGGCGAAGAAGTTGATCGCGCGGGTTCGCCCGGGCGTCGAAGAAACTCGCGCATCGCGGGAGCCAAGCAGGGCGTTGATCAAACTCGATTTCCCTACATTCGATCGCCCAAGGAAAGCAATTTCCGGGGCGCCTTCGGGGGGGAATTGCGCGTCAGAGGTCGCCGCGCGCAGGAACTTTGCATGAAATCTCTTCACCGGAAGAGTGTAGACGGGGCGACGTTAGTCCGGCCCGTGGGAGCATCGCGAGGGAGGCGGATGCAATGCCTGTTCGCCCAATCCGTTATTCTGAATAGCGCCTGAGGGGGCCAATGAAAGCTATCCGTCGCCGCTGCTGTCGAACCGTTTTGCTGGCCGCCCTGCTGTCCGGCCCGCTTGTATTTGCCCAGTCGGCCGACCACAGTCCCGACCACGAGATCCGGCAGGTGCTCGATGCGCAGGTGGCGGCGTGGAATCGGGGGGACATCCCCGATTTCATGAGTGGCTATGCCAATTCGGTCCGCACGACGTTCGTGGGAACGGGCATTGCGCATGGGTATGCCTCAATCCTGGCGCGCTACCTTCGCAAATATCCCACGCGCGCAGCGATGGGGCAGCTGGACTTCACGGGGCTTGAAGTGCGCCTGCTGGGCGCTGACCATGCCGTCGTGACAGGCTACTTCGATCTCACGCGCAGCCAGGCGGCGGGTGGCAATGCCTCCGGAGTTTTCTCGCTCGTGTTTGAGAAGGAGTCCGGCGGCTGGAAGATCATCCTCGACCACACCAGCTAGCTCACTCCGCCCATCGTGTTCATGGAGGCAGCCATGTCCGTCACTTCCTCGGCGCAGTTCCAGCCAACGCCCACCCCTCTCTTTCTGCAGTTTTCCCGTGACAAGCTGCTCAGGCAGTACTGGCCGCGGCTGCGCGCCTGTGTCGAGTCGCTCAGCGACGAGCAGATCTGGTGGCGGCCGAATCCGTCGTCCAATTCGATTGGCAACCTGCTGCTTCACCTCAACGGCAATGTCCGGCAGTGGCTGGTCGATTCGTTCAACCGGCAGGAAGATCATCGGGACCGCCCTGCCGAGTTCGCAGCAACAGGTCAGATCTCGGGAGCCGATTTGCTGGCTCGGCTCGAAGCCAC
>DASXFH010000342.1:0-4120 GCA_036489655.1 Acidobacteriaceae bacterium
CCACTCCGTCTCCGGAATGTCGGGTCCCTGAGGATAGTCGACCACAATCCAGGCGCGGTGCTGATCCCAGGCGCGCTGCCGGGCGCTGTTGGTTTCGCGGCCTGGCGGGTGCATCCGGCGACGGCCTACCCGCAGCCCGAACGGAGCATTTTCCACCCGAATGATCCATGACCCTTTTTGCTGTGCGGGAACGACCACCGGCCGGATATCTTCCGAACCCCATGCCTGGTTGGCGAGTTCCAAAACACGTTCGCGGCTGATCTCGCGGGGAGAGTCCAGGAGCAGGATAGCGGAAGGATAAGGATCAGCTTCCGGGGAGGATCCGGAGATGACGTTCCCCAAAAAACGTAAAATTGACCGAAACATTTTGGCCACCATCTTACAGTGACCAGGGGCTGGCACCGCAAGCACTTTGTGAAGATAAGCAGATCGATAACTTATGAATTAACTGATTAGTTAATAGATTGCGGGAGTTACTGAAGCCCTTCCGGCTCTTATCTGGAATGAGGGCTGGGGCGCAGCGACGTCTCAGACCATCTCGACTGCCTCGCGTTCGATGGTGCGATGGGTCATGAAGCGCTCCATCGCCTGCATGGCGCATCCCTGGCCGCACAGGTGCAGCATTTCGGGGTTGCGGCTTTCGGCAAAATTCCAGGGCATCAGCGTGAAGCGCTGGCTGGGCTGTCCCTGCTCAAAGCAGGGAACATCGCCAAGCACCAGCATCCACCAGTGATTAGACGTGCCCTTCTTCTTGCCGCATATGTCGCAGGTGAACGACACGTCCCAAACCATGGAGGCTCTCCTGTTTCGATGAGTGACTCTACGGTACACCGGAAGCGCCGGCGGGACACTGCTCCTTCCAGGGGAGGCGCGCGGTTATTCTGGACTTGGCGGCGGCTAGCTCGTATTGTGGAGCGCACGATGGTTTGCGCGCGCTGCCAGGGAACCGAGTTCCGACTGTCGAGCCTTCGTCTTCGCGACCTGGAACACCTTGCGCTTCTGCAATATCCGATGCGTTGCCGTTCCTGCCACCACCGCGGCTATGGCAGTTTTCTGCTGGCTCTGTTCCTTTTCCAGAACCGCCGCCACCATTTCGGCCGCGGCGAGTAGAGGCGGCCGGCGAGGCTCCTCCGCGAGTCACCTGAGGATGGTGGGGCGACCCCCTGTTACTGCGGCGTTGGGCCGCGTACGATCTGCACCAAACGGCTGGGGTCGATGTGCTTTGCGAACGCCGCCTTCACGTCCGCGGCGGTGAGGGTCGAGTACTTTTTCGCAGCGAGGATCGGCTCATCCAGCGGCAGGCCAACAATCGCGCGCCCCAGGAGACCGCCGGCGACGGCTTCCTCGCTCGATTCGCTCAGCGGAATCTGGCGCAGGAGCAGTGCCTTCGCCTGGTGCAGTTCCGCATCGGAAACATCCTCGGTACGCATCTGGTTCAGGTCGCGGATGATGAGCGCCCGAGCCTTTGAGACGTTGGGCGGGTCGCATCCGTAGTCAACGGAGTAACTGCCGCGGGTTTTTGAGGCGTCGAAACCGACATCCACGCCGTACACCAGGCCGGCGACCTGGCGCAGGTCATGATAGAGACGCGTGGCGTAGAAGCCGCCGCCCAGCACGTGATCGCCGAGCTGCAGCGGATAGTAGTCGGGATCGAAGCGGTTGACGTTCACCTGTTCGGCCAGGGTCACAGAATCCTGCACGGCTTCGGAGTCGGCCACATTGGCGGCCGAAGACTTGTTTTCCGGCACCGGCGCCAGGGTGGTGTTGGGCTCTGGACCCTGGGCTTTCCAGTCGCCAAACCACTTTTCAATGACGGTCCTGGCTTCTTCCGGCGTGACATCGCCGATGACCACGATCGTGGTCAGGTCCGGGCGGACCGTCGTGTCGTGGTACTGCTTCACGTCGGCGAGAGTGAGCTTTGAAACGGTGTCCGGCGTCGCCTGGCGCAACACCGGATCGCCCGCCGGCAGCAAAGCCATATCCAGCGCGCGCGAGGTGTGGTAGCCAGGGCTCTGCAGGTTGCCGGCCACGAACTGCGCCGTCTGCTGCCGGGTGATCATGAAGGCCTTTTCCGGGAGTGCGGGGTGGAGTTCGTTGTCGGCCAGCAACTGCACGCCGCGGGAGAAATATTCCTTCAGCACCTGCAGAGAGAACTCAAATCCGGCACTTTCGTTCGCGGCAATGTCATCGAGCGCTTTCTGGAACGCAAGGCGGTCGAGGGTCGTGGTTCCGTAGGAATAGAGGCTGTCGAGAACGTCGCCGACGCCTTCCTGATCCTTTGGGGTCTGCAGATCGCCGTTATGTTTCAACTGGCCCACAACTGTGACCGTGGGACTGGTGGTGTCCGTCCGGACGATCAGGCGGATGCCGTTGGGCAACTTCGTGTCGGAGACAGGAATAAAGGTTGAGGGCACCTGGAGCTGATCGAGGGGCTTCGCCGCCCACTCCGGCAGCTGCACTGGCTTCGTTGGAGCAGCGGTTACCTTCTCTCCGCCGCCAAAGCCTTTGGAGGCCACCGGCTCTCCGCTGGGCACCGGCTTCAGCGTGGCGGTGATGGTATTGGCATTCTGCAGATATTGTTTGGCGACGCGATTCACGTCTGCCAGGGTGACCTTGCGGATAGCGTCGATGTCCTCTTCGGGCGAAGTGCGGCCTTCAGCGGCGAGGGCCTGGGACCAGACCTGCGCCAGTCCGGGAATGGAGTTGCGCTGGAATTCCGCCTGGGCGAGCTCCGCCTTTTTGGCGGCAGCGACCAGATCTTCCGGGACTCCATTGGAGGCGTATTTGTTGACGATTTGCCGAAGCTCCTCGAGAGCCGGCGCGGCATCCTGGCCGGCAGGCAAGGCGACTGCGCCATAGCCGACGCTGGCCTTCCGGTAGGTCTCAGCCAGCCCGAACTCCGCACCGATGGCCTTGCCCGCGGGCACCATGCCGTAGATATCCGCGCGCTGGCTGGAAAGGACGTCAGCCAGAATCTGCATGGCCGCATAATCCGGCGAATCGCTGCCGGGCATGCGATAGGCAATGAATCCCAGAACGTAGGGCAGGTTGCTGTTGAGGGTGAAAGTCTCGGGCTTGACCGGCTGGAGCGCGATTTCCTGCCGAGCGGGCAGAGGATGGCTCTTGATGTCTCCGAAGAGCTGCCGGATTTTCGCCAGGGTGGTCGCCGGGTCCACGTCGCCGACGACGATCAGGATCGCGTTCCCCGGCGTGTACCACTTGTCAGCAAAGTCTTTCAGCATCGCCCCGGTGGTCTTCTCGAATGAGGGCCGCGTGCCAAGCGAATCGTGCCCGTAGGGCGTGCCGGCAAACATATCCACGTTGAGCCGGTTGATGAATTTATAGGTGGGATTGGACAGGTCGCGGGCGACTTCCTGCTCGATGGCTCCGCGCTCGTGATCCCATTCCGCCTGCGAGTCGTCGATGCCGCGCATGCAGGCGGCCTGGGCCTGGAGCGCGACGTCGAGATCGGCCGAAGGCAGCGTGGCGTAGTACTGAGTGAGGTTCTGCTGGGTATCCGCGTTGTCGTCGCTCCCCAGCAGCGCGTAAATCGCAGCCGTCTGGTCGGCATCCATGCCCCTGCATCCGCGGAACGCCATGTGCTCCTGAGCGTGAGCCATGCCCGGAAAGCCGTCCGGGGTCTCATTGCCGCCGACCATGAAATTGGTCTCGACCGTGACTACGGGTGCCAGCGTGTTCCGGATGATGACGACGTGCATGCCATTGGGCAGAGTCGCGCGGGTGGGCTGGGCGTCTGCGGCCAAAAGGCGGGGAGCGATGCCCAGTGCGGCAAGCAGAAGAGCAGGGAGAGCCATCGAACGCTTCAAACAATCCTCCGGTCGTTCCTTTAACGGATGGTAATGGAAATGGCGGGCCCGAGAACGCAGGGCGGGGTGTGCAAGCCGAGGAACCCCTGGGCGTGGTGGCCCTGAGGAGATGATAAACTTGGCCAGTAGACCTCTGCTGTTGTCGGGACGTGGCTCAGCCTGGTAGAGCACTCGCTTGGGGTGCGAGGGGTCGGCAGTTCAAATCTGCCCGTCCCGACCATTTAGAGAGCAGGATCCTTCGCCGAGTCGGCTCAGGATTTCGCCTGCGGGCTCGGACGCCCGCAAAGCGGCTC
>DASXFH010000401.1:0-6959 GCA_036489655.1 Acidobacteriaceae bacterium
CCCAGCCCTCTTAATCCCAGACCGATCACGTAGGTCGCCACGCCTTCCACGGCTCCTACCAGCGTCATCTCCAGACCGCTGGCCCACCAGCTCCGCACCGTGATCAGCGACTTCGCCGCACCCACGGCAAAGTGCGCCAGCAGCGAAACAATCGCCGACGCAATGACTGCGGGATAGCCGGTCATGAAGAAGAAGGGCAGGATGGGAATGAAGGCTCCCACGGCCGTCGAGAGCGCTCCCGACCAGGCCGAGACGAGGGGCTTGCTCAGCCCGTCTTCGGTCATATTCAGCCGTTCGCTGGCCAGCGCGCGCAGAAACTGCTCCGGCTCTTCGGCCAGATGCTCCACCACGTGGTCCGCATCGTCCCGCGGAATTCCCTTCACCTGGTAATAGAGCGACAGCATCTCGCGCGCCTCCGGCCCATTCATTTCGATGGCTTCGCGCTCCCGAGTCACCTCAGCCTGGTAGATCTCGCGTTCGCTTTTGGCCGCCAGATACGCGCCCGAACCCATCGAGAGGGCGCTGGCAATCATGCCCGCCAGCCCCGACAACAGCACCCAGTGGCTGTTGCCCAGCGTGGCGCCGGAAACACCGGAGACAATACCGAAGATCGCTCCCAGTCCGTCATTCACGCCATAGATCGCATCGCCGATCCACCCCGAGGCCTGCCGGCCGGGCCGATTGCGCCGCGTCAGCAGCTCGTTCAATTCCTGCCGCGCCAGCTCCGAGCTGGGCGCCATCTTTGGATAGCGGTGCCGGACCAGCTCCGTCAGCTCGCGATAATGATCCTGCTCGTCCGCAATGACCTTGTGCAGAATCGCGATGCTCGGCTCGTCACCCAGATCCTTCAGCTGCTGCCCGTACCGCGCAATGTCGCGGCTCTCGTCAATCTCCAGACGGCGCAGCGCGGTCTGCGGGCCGCCCAGCCGATTGGCCAGACTATCCGCATCGCCGGTCGGCTTGCCTTCGTACCGCGGCAGTTCCGCGCCCAGTTCCCGAATCCGCTTTGCCCACAGCGACGCGTGATGCGCCTCAGCCTCCGCCATGTGCCGCAGCGTCTTCTTCCGGATCGCGTCTTCATCCCGCTCCGCCAGAGTGTTGTAGGTGTGATAGCCGCGCATCTCCGCCTGCCAGTTCTGGACCAGCGCCTCCAGCACCTTCTGTTCTTTTTGGCTCACGGTTTGCGCCATAGTCGTTCTAGCCCCCAATTTGATAGCTGAAGCCGAAGCGGCCGATCTGGATGATGTGCCGGTCCCCCGGCGGCCAGATGCGAATTTCTTCCACGCGCGTGATGCCGGGAATCAGCGCTGCCGTGACCGTCCCCACCGGCTTGCCGGTCGCGGCCTCGTACAGGTGGACCACCAGACCATCCTCGCCGTGCGTGTATCCGATCAGATAGTTCCCGGGGGCCAGCCGTATATTGTCGCCCACTTTGAGCGGCACCTGCGTCAGCAGAAAATGCGAATACTTTCCTTCTGCGGAATATCCGGCCGTGATCAGCACCACGCCCGCGATGTACTTCCCGTGGCCATTCGTGATGCCCGAAGCGGAACGCAGCTCCGTCTCGATCCTCTCCTGCACCACCGGAGCTCGCGCCGGGATCACCGACCGCAGTTCGGCATCCGTTGCTGTCTTCCACTCAGCCGCCCGCGTTTCCTGCGCCCGCGCGCACGTCACGACCGCCAGCACAAGAACTGTCAGCGTCCCCAAAATCTTCTTCACTTCCGCCCCGCGCCGCATCCTCATTGTTTATCTCAAATCTGCAGGCTACCGGCTACACGCTGCCGGCTCCAGGCTGCTTCTCTTCAGTCCAGATGCACAATCCCCCGCTGCAGCGCCGTGGTTGCCGCCTGCGTGCGGTCCTCCACGCCCATCTTGCTCAGCAGGCTGTTGACGTGGGTCTTCACGGTCGCTTCCGAAATGAACAGCGCGTTCCCGATTTCCTTGTTGCTCCTGCCCGCGACAATCAGCTGCAGCACCTCCAGCTCGCGCGCCGTCAGCGTGGCCCCGCTCATGCGCTCCGCCAGCTTCTCCGCGACGCGGGTGGGGATGCGCGACTTGCCGGCGTGCACGGTCCGTACCGCGTCGGTCAGCTCCGCCAGATCCATCCCCTTCAGCAGATATCCCTTCGCCCCGGCCTGCATGGCCCGATAAATATCCTCGTCGCCGTCGAAGGTGGTCAGCACGATGATCCGCGCCAGGGGGAACTCCCCGCGGATTCGCGCAATCGCTTCCACCCCGTTCAGCTTCGGCAGCCGCAGATCCATCAGCGTCACATCAGGGCGATGCTGCCGGTAGAGTGCCACCGCCTCTTCGCCGTCCGCGCTCTCCGCCACCACGGAAAAGCCCGCCACCGTCTTCAGCAGCGCGGCCAGACCCTGGCGCACAATGGCATGATCGTCCACGATCATGATCTGAATCGTATCTGTCGTCGTTCCTTTTTCTTTCACGTCAGGCCTCTCCCGTCCCGTTCAGCGGCAGCAGCAGCCGGACCCGTGTTCCGGCGCCCGACTGGCTCTCCACCCTCAGCTCGGCTCCAATCGCCGCCGCTCTCTCCCGCATCCCCACCATCCCATAATGCCCGCTCGCCCCGCCCGGCGGTGCGCCGGAAAAGCCCCGTCCGTCGTCATGAATCTCCATCGCAAACAGCCGCGCTTCGAATTCCAGCCGCAAGGCGATGTTCTCCGGATGCCCGTGCCGTATCGCGTTCACCACCGCCTCCCGTGCGATCCGCATCAGCTCGCGCTCCACGTCCGCGCCCAGCGGATGATTGGTCCCGCTCACATGCATCTGCACCCGGGCATGGTTTGCATGGCCCAGTCCGTTTGCGCCGTGCGATGGGGTCGCTGCGCCATGCACCCCCGACCGCGCCGCCACGTCTTCGGCCATGCGCAGGATCCGCGCCGCCAGATCCTCGCGCTCCGCGCTCTGGGATCGCAGCTCCCAGATGGAACTCCTTGCCTCTTCCAGGCTGCTCCGCACCAGGGTCTGCGTGCGCTCCAGCTGCTCCCGTGCAGCATCGGCTGAAGCCCGCATCAGCTGCCCCACCAGTTCCAGCTGTACCGATACGGCGACGAAGCCCTGTGCCAGCGTATCGTGAATCTCGCGCGCGATGCGGGCTCGCTCGCCCAGCACCGCCTGGAACTCCCGCTCCACCCGCAACAGCCGCCGCCGCCAGGCGGCATACGCCAGCCCGATGAACGCCAGCGCCAGCAACAGCCGGAACCACACCGTTTGATACATGTGCGGCTCGACCGTCACGGTCACGGTCGCTGCATCGCGGCTCCAAACGCCGTCGTTGTTCCGCGCCATCACGCGAAACGTGTAGCTCCCATGCGGCAGATTTGTGTAATACGCGGTGCGCCGCTCTCCAGCGTCGACCCAGTTCGGGTCGAATCCCACCAGCTGATACCGGTACTCCACCTTTTGCGGCGCGACAAAACTTAATCCCGCATAGTCGAACTCATAGTGGCTGTGCCCCGGTGGAATGGTCAGAGCCTGCGCGCTCCTCTGTGCCACCTCGTCCACGCTCACCGCTTCCAGAACCACCCGCGGCGCCACCCGATTCACCGGCATGTGTTCGGGATCCACCGCCGCAATTCCCTTCAGCGTCGCAAACCACAGCGCGCCATCTGCGAGCCCCACCACCGCGGGATGCCCGCCGCTGCTGCATTCGCTGATGCGCATCCCATCCGCCACGCCGAACCGCATCACCTCCGCCGCCGGTCCGCCGCCGGCCATCGCATTCAGCCCGGCGCGGCTCACCCGATATACGCCGCTGTTGGAGCTGATCCACAAATAGCCCAGCCCGTCTTCCAGAATGCCGATCACCCGCGGCGGCAGCAGCCCCCGCGCCACCGGCACAATCTTGCCGTCCCGCATCCGATTCAGCCCGCCATCGTTGGTCCCGATCCACAGCGTTCCGTCGCTGTCTTCATGGAGCGCCGTGACAACGTTGCTCGACAAACCTTCCTTCGTCGTGAAGTTGCTGAACTGCCCGTTGTGCATCCGGCTCAGGCCGCCCAGCGTCCCAATCCACAGATCGCCGTCCCGGCTCTGCGTCATGGCTCCGATCAGGTCGCTCCCCAGCCCATCGGCCGCGGTCCACGTGGTAAACGCATGGTTCGCGTAGCGCGACAACCCATGCCGCGTCCCAATCCACAACGCCCCCTCCCGCCCCACGTACAGCGACCGCACAAAGTCGTCCGCCAGTCCGTCCGCCGTCGTCAGCAAACGCACCTGTCCGTCGCGGATCAGGTTCAGCCCGTCCGGCGTTCCTGCCCACACATCGCCGTTCGGAGCCGCCGCCACCGCGAACACCACGTTGCTGGCCAGCCCCTGCGCGGTTGTCAGCGCCTGGAAATGGCCCGCGCGATACAGGTTCAGCCCGCCGCCTTTCGTTCCCGCCCACACCGCGCCGTCCGGTCCCTGGGCCAGCGCCAGCACGTACTCCTCGTTTAGCCCCTGCTCCGCCGTCAGACTGGTAAACTTTCGATCGCGCAGCACCGCCAGGCCGCCCGCCTCGGTCCCCAGCCACAGATCGCCCTCGCGATCCTCCGCTGCCGTCAGATACACATCCCCGGCGTGGGGCAGCAGTTCCCCCGCGCCGGCGCCTCCAAACCGCATCAGGCCTTTCCCCGTGCCCGCCCACACCATTCCCTGGCGATCGCAGGCCAGGAAGCTCACCGCCCCAACTGCCTGCGGCAACGACTGCAACCGTCCGTTTTCTTCCGCGAACAAACCCGTATCGGTCCCGATCCAGATCCGACCTGCAGCATCGGCGATCAGCGCCTCCACCGCGCCGCCACCCTGAACTGCGACGTTCCGGCATTGTTCTGCCGTGCACGCCTCCAGGCCCGATCGCAGTCCCACCCATGCGGTGCCGTTCGAGTCCATTGCCAGCGCCAGTACTTCTCCGGGCGTGCCCAGCGCCTGCGCTCCCCCCTTTGGATCCAGCCGCACCAGACCCTCCGCGGTTCCCAGCCACAACACGCCGTCGCGTCCCGTCACCAACCGGCTGTTTTCCGTCAGATCCTCATCGAGCGGGATGCGCTCGGCCCGACCTCCCCGTGCCGCGTCGATCCGGAACAGCCCAGCCGCCGAGAGCACCCACACCCGCTCCCCTCCTGGCCGTACCTCGTCAAACGTGCGCCATACCTGCGTCGCCGGCATGCCGCGGTCCGGACCAAACGCCTCCACCTGACCCGCGCGCATCTGCGCCAGCCCTCCGGAAGTGCTGATCCACATCGTTCCAGCCCCATCTTCCATCAGGTCGTCAATCAGGTCGCTGGGCAGCGCGGGCGTCGTGGCATGCGTCATCACCGCAAAGTCCACGCCATCGAAGCGCACCAGCCCGCCCTCCGTGCCGATCCACAAATAGCCGCGCTGCCCCTGCACAATCGCGTGCACGGTATTCTGCGGCAGACCGCTGTCCGTCTGCCAGGATTGGTAGCCGTACTGCGGCAGCGGCATGTGCGGATCAAGCCCCCACGCCGGCGCTGCCGCCAGCCCGATCAGCGCGCCCCACATCGCAGCCGCCTGCAATTTGTCCATCACGGAGTTCTGTCAGAATGCTACATGCCGCGCCGCGCCGCCGCACGCATTTCCCCGCGAGCGGCGCCGGCCGGCAAGACTTTCAGCGCGCGCCGCGTCCCGCCTTCCGCGCGCCTTTCACCCGCACCTTGTCCGCCGCCGCAGGGCCAATCGTGAACTGTCCAGCGCCTGTCTCAATGGCCAGCGTCTGATCGTAATTGCGCTGCAGCACCCGCACCTCGCCGCCGGGCTCAATCCCCGTTTTGTGCAGGAAGCGCAGCAGCTTCTCGTCCCGCTCGTAGAGGCTGGTCACCGTGCAGACCGTCCCCTCGTCCGCCTCCGCCAGCGGACGCACCCCGTTCCGCTTGCGCCGCTCCTCGCTCTCCGGCAGCACCGCATTCCCGTGGGGACAGGTCCCCTTCTCCCCCAGCTTCCGCAGCAGCAGCGCCTCAAACTCCGGCGAAACCGCATGCTCCAGCCGCTCCGCTTCGTCATGCACCTCGTACCACGGCATGCCGAAGACCTCCGAGAGCATGCGCTCCACCAGATGATGCCGCAGCGCCGTGCGATAGGCCGTCTCGTGGCCTTTGGGCGTGAGACGGACTACGCCGTCAGCCTTCACCTCGACGTAGCCATCGCGCTTGAGCCGCCGCAGAGCCATCGACACCGCCGGCGCCGACACCGCCAGCCAGTGCGCCAATGTCGCCGCAATGACGGTCCGCCCCTCACTCTCGGCTTCCAGAATCGCCTTGAGGTAATCCTCTTTGGATACGCTGAGGTCTGCTTTCACCGGTCGATGTTCCTGCGAGTAGCTTATCGCGGTGCGCCCGAATGGTTTCTGACCCGTTGCCCGTCTTGTGTGCTGGGCTGGGGTGTGTCCTCAACCGCCTCAGGAATGCCTCACCGCCGCCGTACTCTGCCATTTCATCGCCCCAAACCCCAAAACCGATGGATCGGCCGCGTCCTCGGTAACAGCGGAATGTGGGCTCCTTCGGCCGGGGTTTTTCTCCTCCGAATGGCGCTTGCTTGTCATAATTAAGACATATATGGCCTACGTTCCGAGGTTTCAATCGGTTTCTGAACTGCTCCGAGCCCGCAACCCCGAGCTGGCTGAGTTGACGATCGCAGAGAGAATCGCCCGAGCCCAAACTGTCGTCCGCAAACATGTTCCACTCGGAGTCAGCCTCTCCGACGAGCTCATCGCCGAACGCCGCCTCGAAGCCGCTCGCGAGCACTGACCTCTCGTACAATAGCCCAAGCCCTTTCCAGGAATTTCTTATCGTGTCGAATCCCTCATCCTCCCGCCGGAAACGCGTCCTCTCCGGTATGCGCCCCACCGGCAAGCTCCATCTCGGCAACTACATGGGCGCCCTCCACAACTGGGTCCATCTCCAGAACCAGCCCGAGTACGAGTGCTACTTCTTCAT
>DASXFH010000275.1:0-2563 GCA_036489655.1 Acidobacteriaceae bacterium
GAGCCATCCGCAACTCAATGCGATCTTCACGCTGACGGTCGGTGCGACGCGCGGCGTGTATCGCGGACTCAAACTCAAGCAGCGCATTCCCCAGGTTCGCCTTGTCGCCTGCGATCAGGATCTCGACCTGCTGTATTACCTGCGGCGGGGTGAGATCGATTCGCTGGTAGCCGAGAACACCTTTGCGATGGGATATCAGGCGGCGCGGCTGATCGCGGAACATCGCGGCAAGCGGCAAGCTGGACGGCTGGTGCGCTTTGCGCCGCGGCTGGTGACGCGCGCGAACGTGGATACACCGGAGATCCAGCAGATGCTCAACATGGACTGGAGACCGAGGCAGTGAGGGGCGGCAGGCGCGCATGGTGGATCGTCTCGCTGGCCGGGGTCGTGCTGCTGGCGGGCGGCATTGCGGCATGGCGGTGGTTGGCGGCTACGCGACCGTACTATCGCGATGACTTTGCGCAGAACCGCGCGGATGAATGGCACGCCGTGGGTGGGGCATGGCACCTGACTCGCGGTGCCATGCATAACGATTCCGACGAACGCGGCGCCAAGATGCTGACGGGTTCCTACCGCTGGCGCGACTATCGCCTGCAGGCCGATGTGGAGTTGCTGGGCGAAGGCGGCGATGCCGGCGTGATCGTGCGGTCGAACGATGAGGAGCCGGGCGTGGATGCGTATAACGGCTACTACATTGGGGTGCGCATGTACGACAGCTCGCTGGTGATTGGCCGGTCAGACCACGGTTGGCTGGAGGCAGCCCCCGTACCGCTGCAGAACCTGCGCAGCCATGCGTGGTATCACCTGGATGTCGCGGCGGTGGGATGCAGCATAGCGGCTACCGCCGGCGAGGCGGGGTCGCCCCAGGTGACTCGCGCTCTTTTTCAGGAGCCGGATTGTGTGCGCAGCGGCCGTATCGGATTACGCTCGCTGGCTACGGGCACTGCCTGGCGCAATGTGCGGGTGCAGCCAGCAAGCGAAGCAGACCTGGTTGCGCTGGCGGGGCCGTCGCCGCCCATACTTCACCCGGATTTCCCCAAGAGCGAAGCGGCATTCAATGCAACTCATAACTTTCCTACTTTCGATGATGCGGCCTTGCGTCGGCGGTTCTTCGGCGACCAGGAGCCAGAGCCCGAGATTACGCCGATTGCACGCCTGACGGCGCCGGTTCGTGGAAAACAATCCCAACTTGTAACAGTTCGCGGCACAGTGTCGCTGACCTCGCCTACGCTTTTCGTCCAGGACGATACGGGCGGGATTGCACTGCCCGATCCGATTGCACCCGCGTTGAACCTGGGCGACGAAGTGGAGGCTACGGGTGCTCCAGCAGAGTCGGGCGATCCGATTGGGGCCACGGCGATGCTTCCCCATGCGCGCGTGCGGCTGCTGTGGGATCACACGCCGGCGGCACCTTTGTCCATCACGGCGGGGCAGGCGGCCACCGGTAACTATGATGCGCGGCTGGTCGAGTTGCAGGGTGAGTTGACGGGCATGCATGAGGAAGCGGATGGCAAGATGCTGGTGCTTGAGCTTGCAAGCGGCGCACAGGCGTTTCGCGCCTTTCTTCCGGCCGGTCAGTCTGCGCAGTTCTATCGGCGGCTGACCCCGCGCAGCCTGCTGAATCTGCGCGGCGTATGCACGCTGGACCGGCGGTACACGCAGGGTGTGACGTCGTTTGCGCTGCTGCTGCGATCCAGCGAAGACATCGACCGCGTGGCCGGTCCTCCATGGTGGACGCCGTTGCGGCTGGCGGAGATCGGGTCAGCCATTCTGCTGGTATGTCTGCTGGCCCAGTATCTCTACAGCCGCGCGAAGCAATGGCGCTGGCGGGCGATCGTGCAGGAGCGCGAGCGTCTGGCGCACGAACTGCACGACACTCTGGCGCAGAGCTTCGCTGGCGTCGCCTTCCAACTGCAGGGCATTCGCAACGGTCTGGAGCATGCGGATTCGGCAGGGATTGAACGGGTGAGCCAGCAGATCGACCTGGCATGCGATGTAGTGCGGCAGACGCATGAGGAGGCGAGTCTCAGCATCGCGATGCTCCGCGAGGAGTGGCCGGCGGGCAAGGAGCTCGGTGCAGCGCTCGAAGAGTGTGCCGCGAGCATTGTGGCCGGCGGGGATGTCCGGATCGTGCGGAAAGGACGAACAGAAGGCCGGGGTGTGCCCGCGCATATTCCCGTTCGTGTAGCCGATGCGCTGTTTCATATCGGCAGGGAAGCGATTGTGAATTCGGTGCGTCATGCCGATCCGCGGCAGATCATGCTGTCCATTGCATACGAAGTGCAGCGAGTCGTTCTGACGGTGGAAGATGAGGGGCGAGGTTTCGATCCGGCGCAGCAGACGCGCGGTTTCGGCCTGCGCGGCATGGAAAAGCGTGCGCGCAGCATCGGCGCGCAGCTTGCCGTTACCAGCCAGACCGGTAAGGGGACTCGTGTGCAGGTGACCGCCCCGCTGGAGGCGCACATGAGCGCGCGAGGGTTAGTGGGGACGCTCTGGAATCGCTTCCGGCAAAGGCTGGCGCGGTATGGGTGGGGCATGGTGCGGGTTGGACCAGCGAAGCCGC
>DASXFH010000021.1:0-5430 GCA_036489655.1 Acidobacteriaceae bacterium
TGTTCAGGGGCAGCGCCGTCGATGACGTGGTTGTCGGCAAAATGCCGTTTCGAGGTGCAGGGTGCGCAGGCGCAGGATCTCTCCGGCTGGCGTGGTGGAAATTCTGGTCGTGGTGGGATGGGCGTGGTTTGGGGCATGGGCGGTATGGGGGCAGGCTGCTCCTGATCCGGCCCAGGACGCGAAGAAACCTCCTGCCGTGATGGGGCAGTATTCGCTGGTGACGACGGTGGTGGAGTCATCGCCGGAGACGCACTGGCTGAACCCGGCACCGACCATTGCCGTGCAGGGTGGAACCCGGTACGCGGCCGCGGAAACGGCCGGTAATCTGGCGATTCCGGCGCAATACGCGATTGAAGAGTTTGGCCTGCCGCGGTACGACTGCGCGGAAACGGTAGCAAAGCAGCAGGGATGTGGAGCGCTGGATCGGACCGATGTCATGATTCGCGATGGGAACATAGTGGGCTATCGCATCGTGACGCATGGGGCGGCGGTCCAGCTGACGGTGAATCTGAAAGTGCATGATCTGCTGCCGGTGTCGCATGAGGGCCCGGCGGCGGACTGGCACGCGGGTGAGGTCATCTTTGTGCCTCTGCCCAAAGCGACGGCGACCTGTCGTTTCGTCTCGGAAACGCTGGTGGGAACCTGGCAGGGAGAGGCGATCGCATTTGAGGTGGGCAAGCCTCTGCCGGCGGGCGCAAAGAAGGGGCTCGACGATCTGGGACTGAAGCAGGACCTGGGAGACCAGCTGCTGTATGCATTTCGGGTGAAGGAGCCGGAGGAGAAGAAGAAGTAGGGCCTCTTGCGGGTCCGGAGGCGAATCGATGGAGGAGAGCCATGGCACGGGCACGGGCGGCGCTGAGCTGTCCGGACTGTCACGAGGTTCCAGGCAAACTGGGCAAGAGCGAGGCGAGCTGCGGGTGTGCGGGGCGGAGCTGGCGCTGGGCCAATGGGACTGCGGGAACGGAGGAGGAGGAGGCGCGGCTTAGCCGGACGGGATTCCTGCGAGAGCAGTCCGGCGACGGAGATGTGTATTACCGCGGGCCGCTGGAGCACATTCTGCGCCTGTATGAAGACGAGACGTGGGAGAGTGCCCGGGCGCCGAAGGGCCTGACGATGGAGGGATATCTGATCTGGGTTACCACGCGGCAGTGCCAGCCCTGACCCGCTGCGGAGGGCGTGGCGGTCTCAGTAAACGTCGCGAAGGTAGCGCTTCTGCTTTTTCATGGCGGCGAGGTACTCCTGAGCGTACTCGGGACCGCGGCCGCTGTGGGTTCCGATCGATTCCAGAAGGGCGGCCTCCACGTCGGGAGCCATCCGTTTGGAGTCGCCGCAAACATAGAAGTAGCCGCCCTGGTCGATCCAGCGCCAGAGCTCGGCGGAGTTCTCGCGGATGCGATCCTGGACGTAGATCTTGAAGGACTGATCGCGGGAGAAGGCGAGGTCGAGGCGGTTGAGGAGGCCGGATTTCTGCCAGGCGAGGAGTTCGTCCTCGTAGAGAAAGTCCTGTTTGGCACGCTGGTCGCCAAAGAAGAGCCACATGGGCCAGCGTCCGCAGCCGGCCTGCTTGTGCTCCAGATAAGCGCGGAAGGGCGCGACGCCGGTGCCGGGACCAACCATGATAACCGGAACGTCGGGATCGGCAGGCAGGCGGAACAGCTGATTGGAGTGGATGAAGACAGGCAGATGGCCGCCCGGCGGGGTGCGCTCGCCAATATAGCCGGAGCATACGCCGAGGCGCTCGCGGCGGTAGCTCTGATATTTCACAACGCGAACCGACAAGTCCACCGAGTCCGGATGCAGCGCCTGACTGGAGGAGATGGAATAGAGGCGAGGGGCCAGGCGGGGCAGGAGCTTGAAGAGCTGCTGTGGATCTTCAAGCTTGCAGGGACTGTGCTCGATGAGGTCGAGGAATTCGCGGCCCCAGAGCCAGGCTTCCAGCTTCTCTTTGCTGCCGGGTTCGGTGAGAGCGGCGAGCTCGGAGTGCCCGGTGAGCTTGGCCCAGGCGCGCAGCGTCGAGCCGGAGAGCTTGCCGATCATGAGCCAGGAGGTGAGCGCTTCGCGGAGGTCGAGGGGCTTGCCGTAGAAATCCACCACAGGCTCGGAGCCGGTGTAGCCAAGGCGTTCGAGCACAAGGTTGACGGCGTCACAGGTATTGACCGGAAGAATGCCCGCCGAATCGCCAGGCAGATAGGTAATGCCGGAGCCCGCAATGTCGATTTCGATGTGGCGGGTCTCTTTCTCAGAGCCAGGCCCGGTGAGAAGTCGGTTGAGGGTAACGGTGGCCGTATAGGGATGGTTACGTGTATAGACGGTAGTGCCTTCCATTATCTGCGACGACATTCTGCTGCTGGCCCCTCCCCTGTGCGGCTGCTGACCCAACTTCGATTGTACCGGTCAGGCCCTGCATTCCACTATGCGACCTCCGGGGGAGCAAAGATGGAGGGAGGTAACCGGGGGACTTGCCGTCCCGGGCACACGCGCTTCAAACCCCGGTCGCCACAGCACAAGCGCCTTCGGCAGCGCGGGGCCCGTCCTCGGAGAAGGGCTCCGGGTTACCGGTCAGTCGAGACCAGGTGGTGCGCAATAGCGAACATGGCCAGTTCGAGACGGGTGGAGACGCCGGTCTTATCGAAGATGTTCGACAGGTGCCGCTTCACCGTTTCTTCGCTGAGCCCGAACTGTTTGGCGATGTCGCGGTTGGAGCAGCCCTCGACGATGCAGCCCACGACTTCCATCTCGCGCGGGGTCAGGCCGAAGGTCTTGCGGTCAGGAACGGCAGCCTGCTGCATCAGGTCGTGGAGGGCGCCGACCAGATTGACGACGCGCTTGCCCCCGATCCAATAGTCGCCGCCGGAGACGGCGCGGATGGCGGCAGTAATGTGCTCGGCGACGACATCCTTGATGACGATGCCGCGCGCACCGATCTGCAGGGCTTCGATGACCTGCTGCGTGCTGATCGTGCTGGTGAGCAGGATGATTTTGACGCTGGGCGAGCCGTTCATAATGGCGCGCATGGCCTCGATGCCGGGCAACCGTGGCATGTAAACGTCGAGCAGGAGGATATCGGGCAGCAGTTCGAGAGTCTGTGTGATGGCCTCGTCGCCGTCGTTGCATTCGCCCACCACTTCAAGGCCGGGCTCAGCCTGAAGCATATTGCGCACGCCGATGCGGATGACCGGGTGGTCATCGGCAACAACAATGCGGATGTTGCGCGAGGCCGGCCGGGCCGGCTTCGGCGGAGCAGGACGAACAGCGGGTGCCTTGGTCTGAGAAGTCATGGGTTCAGCCTCTGTTTGAGAATAATCTCCGTGCTGCAGCAATGCGCCTCGATCTCATCGAGTTTGAGCAGGCGATCACCAGGATCGTCAATACCCGCCTCAACCACAGCGGCGGCTCGGGCGACGAGGACTGCGCCCACCATCCCCGCTCCTCCTTTGATGGTGTGCGCTTCGCGGCGGATGGTCGCCGGATCGGCGGATCGCATGGCGATGAGGCGCTGGCGGGTGTCGTGCAGGAAAACATCGTAGATCTCTTCGACGCCGGCAGCCTGGATGGATCTCAGCAGACGATGGAAAATGTCGGGATCGAGAACCGTGTCGCCGTCAGCCGGGCGCGGCGGAACTGTATCCTGGCTGGCCATCGTTGTCGAGCGCGTGAGGGCGGCCTGCAGGCTCTCCGGGGAAAGCGGCTTTTTCAGGATCCCGTCGTAGCCCTCCAGATGCGGAGGGGGCGTGGCGCTCATGGCAAAGAGACGCGCACGAGGCGCGACCTGGCGGAGCGAGCGGGCCAGATCGGTGGAGCTGAGGCCGGGCATGCGGAGATCGGCGAGCACGCAATCCGGCGCGTGAACGGCGGCCAGTTCCAGCGCCGCTTCCCCGCTCTGCGCCTGCAGCACGGCACAGCCCTCCGCCTCCAGCAGCACCGCGGTCACGGCAAGGCTGACCGGATCGTCGTCGACGGCCAGAACGCGGCGGGGGACGGATTCCATGTCGGCACGATTGTACACAGCAAGCGCCCGGAATCACAGGAAATGGGCGGATGCGCTCTCGCGGAGAACCGAGAGTGAGAAGTCTGGTCACGCCAGGGGCCGGGGTGTAGAGTGGCGCCATGGAGGCGAAGCCCCGGGGAAATCTGGAGGAAGAAGTCGCCGATCTGCGCGAACGGGTGCGGCGGCTGGAAGACACGCTGCACTCGCAGGGGATTGTGCCGCGACCCGAAGAGGCGGCGGCAGCAGCTCCCTTCCCTTCTCCCGCGGCGGCAGCCGAAACGAGCGCGACGCCTGCGCGGCCGCCGACGTCGCCGGCTGTATCCGTGCCTCCGCCGCAATTCTCCCAGCAGGAAGAACACGCGGTCGAGGAACGGTCGCTCGAGAGCCGCATCGGATCGCAATGGTTCAATCGCATCGGCATTCTGGCGGTGCTGATCGCCGCAGCGTGGTTCCTGAAGCTGGCCATCGACAACCACTGGATCGGACCGCTGGGGCGGATCCTGATCGGGTTGCTGGCCGGGGCGGGGCTGATCTCGTGGTCGGAGCGGTTCCGCACGCGTGGGTATACGGCGTTCTCCTGGTCGCTGAAAGCGATTGGGAGCGGCGTGCTGTATTTGTCGCTGTGGGCCGCCTGGTCGCTGTATCACCTGATCGGGTCGCCGGCCGCCTTTGTGGCGATGATTGCGGTGACGGGGTTTAACGGGTTCCTGTCGTGGGTGCAGGATGCGGAGTTGCTGGCGCTGTATGCGATTGTGGGCGGCTTCAGCACGCCTCTGCTGATTTCGACGGGGGAAAACCACGAGGTCGCGCTGTTCACGTATCTGCTGCTGCTGGACCTGGCAGTGCTGGTGCTGGTGACGCTGAAACCATGGTCGCGGCTGTTGTGCGGCGCATTCGTGGGTACAGTTTTTTTCTTTCTTGAGTGGTCCGCGCGCTTCTACTCCGCCGATCAGTTTGGGACCACGGCCGTTTTCCTTTCGCTGTTTTTCCTGGTGTTTGCCTGGACGCCACGGCTGGTGCGCCTGCGGGCGGAGCCGGGACAGCCGCATGCACGGTGGGATTATCTGGCTCTGGTTCTGGTTCCGCTGGCGAATGCGGGGCTGGGATTTCTGGCCTTTTACCTGATGCTGGAAGGCGCCGGCAATACGGCAGCGACGCCGTGGGTGGCAGTGGCCTTTGCGGCGTTCTACCTGCTGCTGTTGCGGACGCCGGCGCGCGGCGCGCTCCAGGGCAGTCCTGCAGCACTGTCCGCGCTCCACCTGACCATCGCGGTGGTCTTCCTGACGCTGGCCATTCCTCTAAAGACCCACGGGCGGTGGATGACCATCGGCTGGCTGGCTGAAGGCGTGCTGCTGATGTGGCTGGTAACGCGCGTCGGCTCCGGGCTGCTGCGGGTGCTGGCGGTGCTGTGCCTGATGCTGGGGCTGATGGCGCTGGTTGTG
>DASXFH010000277.1:0-5298 GCA_036489655.1 Acidobacteriaceae bacterium
CTGGCGCTGGGCTCGAGGAAGTTCACGACATCCTGGTAATTGCTGTCGAGAAGGCTGTCCAGGGTGTCGTTGTCGAGGCTGAGCGTGCCGTCGTCATTCACCGATACTCCCAGCTGCGTGAGCGAGGTGACGGCGTTGGACTGCGAAGAGCCGAAGGTGACCGCACTGCCGCCGGTGGTGTCCGTAAGGCTGCTGGAGTCGACCGTAATCGCGCCGGTCGAACCGGAGGTGGCGTTGGCCACGCTGAGGGTCGCCGCGGTTCCGGAGGTGATGACGCTGGCCGTCACGCCGAGATTCGCAGAGTTGATGGCAGTCGCCAGATCGGCCAGCGTGCCGTTGGCGGGCACGTCGACCGTCGTTGCCGATCCCGTGCCCACGGCGATCGAGAGGCTGCCGGAGAGTGCGTCGGCGCTCCCGATCGACGAGGTAGTTCCCACCGCGTTCGCGGCCTGGGTGAAGTTGAGCGCGGCCTGGAGATCCTCCTGCAGCGTGGCGATGGTGGGGCTGCCGAAGAGCGGCTCGGGATTGCCGGAAGAGTCGTTTCCCTCCTGTGTATTCAGATCGCCGACCACCGTGTTGTAGGCGGAGACAAAGCTGGCCACCGCGGATTCGACTGTGCTGTTGTCGTTGGTGATTTCGACCTGCACATCGCTGGCCGGCGCCGCGCTCACCAGCTGAAAGGTCACTCCGGGTATGGCTCCGGTGATGGTATTGGAGGCGCTGGTGACGGGGACGCCGTCGACCTTGAGTGACGCGTCCTGTCCCGCCTGCCCCTGCGTGAAGCTGACCGCATCGCCGCTTGTCGAATCGCTGAGGCTGCCGCCCACGGTGATCTGGCCGGCTGCGCCCGAAGTGTTGCTCACCAGCGACAATTCCTCGCCCGTGGAGGTGGTGATGACGCTGGCGGTCACTCCGTAGCTGCCCGCGTTGATGGCAGCGGACAGCGTGGAGAGCGAGTCGTTCGAGGAGTCGATGGTAATTGCTTGCGCCGCGCCTCCGACAGTCAGCACCAGAGTGCCGCCCGACGCAAGCACGTCGCTGCCGGCGATGGCGCTGCTGTAATAGGAAGAGGTCTGGGCCAGGCTATCGACCTCCACCGTGTAGCTGCCGGCCACCGCGCTCGAAGACGCGGAGGTCAGCGCCAGGACATCGGTATTCGAGCTCGAGCCCTCCTTCTGCGAGAGCACGCCGGCGAAGTCGGTCAGCGGCTCGAGGGCGCTTGAAAGCGTGCTCAGGTCGGTGCCGATCGAGGTCAGTGCCGTGTCCTGCGATTGCAGCGCTGTGAGCTGCGTGTTCCACGGGGTCTCGACCGCCTGCAGGTTGGCGACGATCTGGCTCACCGTGCTGCTTACATCGAAGCCCTGGCCGCTCGTCGGCGAGCCAAACGAGATTCCTACAGTGCTCATATTGTCCTTATCGTCAGTTGGGGGTTAAGACTTCATCTGTCACTCCCCGTTGCAACCACGGCTCCAGGAACGGACGGGGGAAGGGACGAGGCGATTAAATATCTCTCACCAACGAAGACCGGGGAGCCGAAGCTCCCCGTTCTTGGATGATGCAGCGGACTACTGCAGCAGCTTGGTTACCAGCTGTTCGGTGCTGTTGGCCTGGGCCAGAGCGCTGATGCCGGTCTGCTCCAGAATCTCGTACTTGGAGAGGTTCGAGGTTGCCGAGGCATAGTCGGTTGCGGTGATCGAGTTCTCTGCCGAAACCACGTTCTCCTGCTCCGTGCTGTCGACATTGCTCACCGCGTTGAGGGTGTTGATCTGCGAGCCGAGGTAGCCGCGCTGCGCGGCCACTGCGGAGATCGCGCTGTTGATGTCCGTCAACGCCGCTGCCGCGCCGGTGGTCAGGTTGGTAGCGGACAAGTCCACCTGCGTGCCGGTGGCGTAGGTGATGCCGTTGGAGCCTGTGCCGGGAGCGGTAAAGGCCAGGGCAACGCCTGGAGCAGTCGCGGTCAAAGCGTCGTCCGCACCAGCGCCGGTAAAGGTGACCAGGTTGGCGCCGTTCTCCTTGACATCGAGGTAGTATTTTCCGTCCGCCGTGCCATCGCTGACCACGCTGGCCGAGACGCCGCTGATGTTGGCATGGTTGATATCGGTGGCGACGGTGGAAATGGTAGAGCCGGCAGCGACGGTTACCGTCACCGGCGTTCCGGTTGCTCCCTGCTGGAAGACCAGCGTTCCGGCAAAGGTGCCGGTCGGGTCTTCCGCCGCGCTCTGGTAGACATCCCCGCCGGAAGCCGTGTAGGAGACCGTGCCGCCGGAGTCGCCGACCGTCGCGCTGGTGAGGCCGGCGATGTTGAGGGTATCGGTCGAGGAGCCGCTGGTGGAGGAGTCGCCGCTATAGATCTGCACGCCGCCGCCGCCGAAGACAGCGTTGTTGTTGTAGGTGGTGGTGGCGCCGATGTTGTTGATTTCTGCCAGGATGGAGTTGTATTCCTGATTGGCCGCCTGCAGCTGCGCGGTATTGAGCGTGCCGTTGGAGGACTCAGTCGCCAGGGTGATGGCGCGGTTAAGCAGATTGGTTACCTGCGAGAGTGCGCCGTCCGCTACCTGCAGCAGGCCTACGCCTTCACTGGCATTGGTGGCGGACTGGGTGAGTGCAGAGGAGTTCGCCTCCAGGCCGTTCGCGAGCGAAAGGCCGGCAGCATCGTCGGCTCCGGAGTTGATGCGCGAACCTGACGAAAGCTGGGTCAGCGTGTTCTGCAGACTGGACTGGGTCGAGTTCAGGTTATTTTCCGCGTATAACGCGGAGATGTTATTCAGGACACCCAAAGACATTTGATTTGCTCCTCTATCGGTTGATCGATGGGTTCCTGCTCGAGACGCTTTACCGGGATCAGAAGCGCGATGCTTCAGCCCGGTTCGCCCTGGGGAAGGAACCGTCTGATACACCCCCTTCATCGGCGTGGGCGGAGGCGCCTTTATCCGCCGCGATGGGTTTGGCATATGGCGTGCGTGGCCACAAAACCAGTCCCCGAATCTGAACCTTTCCCGTCCAGCGCCGATAGACCCACCGTGGGGGAAACCGCACGTGATCGAACTTACCCGTCTGAACGGCGCGCGCCTGGCACTCAACAGCGACCTTATCCAATCTATGGAGTCGTCGCCCGATACGACCGTGACCCTGATCAACGGCGAAAAGCTGGTGGTTCGCGAGAACACCGAGACCGTCATCGAGCTCACGCTGCATTACCGGGCCAGGCTGCTCGCTGAGGCTGCCCGGGAGTGTCCGGGAGGGCTGGTGGTCGCCTCCGGCTCAGTGTGGAGAGCCAATGCCGCGGTGCGAAATGCCGGCCCGCAGAAAGATCAGGACCCGCAGCAATTTGCCCGCCGCCGTCGGCCTGAGCATAGCTGATCTCTATTCACCAAAGATCTGTTCCTCAGGATCTGTTGACCAGGAAATGAGCCGCCATGGACATAGGTAGTTTTCTCGGGATTCTGCTGGCGCTGGCGGGCATCCTTCTCGGCCTGCTGATCGAAGGCGGACGCATCGGCCAGGTTTTGCAGCCGACCGCCGCGATGATCGTGCTGGGAGGGACGATCGGCGCGGTGATGCTGCAGTTCCCTTTGAATACGGTTGGCGGCGCTTTCCTGCGTCTCTTCAAGCTTTTCTTCTACCGCGCGCCCACCGGGGACGCCACCTTGAAGCAGCTGGTCATCTATGCCAACAAGGCGCGGCGGAGCGGCATCGTCTCGCTCGACCAGGAGCTGCCGGGCATCGAGGACTCGTTCCTGAAGCAGGCCCTGATGCTGGCCGTCGATGGCACCGAACCCTCCGAGCTGCGCAAGATCATGGAGCTGCGCATCCAAAACCACTTCGAGATGGAGGAGAAGATTCCTGCCGTCTTCGAGGCCGCCGGCGGCTTTTCCCCCACCATCGGCATCATCGGGGCCGTGCTTGGCCTGATCCAGGTGATGCAGCATCTCGACCACATCGAGGAGGTAGGGCGCGGGATCGCGGTGGCGTTCGTGGCCACCATCTATGGCGTAGGCGCGGCAAACATCCTGCTGCTTCCCGCGGCCGGGAAGCTGCGCCTGCGGCTCAGAGAGCAACAGGCACTTCGCGAAATGACCCTGGAAGGGGTGATCTCGATTCTCGAAGGCATGAACCCGCACATGATGGAGATCAAGCTGGGAAGCTTTCTGCCTCCCGCACGGCCCAAGCGGAACGGCCCCGTCGAAGTAAAGCGAGGCGCGGCATGAGACGGCGTGGGCAAAAGCCTCACGTGAATCACGAGCGATGGCTGGTCTCCTACGCGGATTTCATCACCCTGATGTTCGCGTTTTTTGTCGTGCTCTACGCCAGCTCGCAGGCGGACAAGAAAAAACAGGCCCAGGTTTCGCAGTCCATCAACCAGGCATTCAAGACGCTCGGCCTGTTTCAGCCGGCGTCGCTGGCCACGCAATCGCAGGGCATGTCGAGCTCCACCGATCAGGCCGTGTCGCCGGTCAATATCGTCCTGGGCGAAGAGCTGGCGACGCCGGAAGAGACGAAGCGCGACCTGATGCGCATTCAACGGCAGCTGCAGGGAAAACTCTCCAACCAGATCGCCCGCCATGTAGTCGCCATGCACCTAGGCCGCGACGGGCTGGTGATTTCGCTGCGGGAGGCCGGCTTTTACGACAGCGGATCGGCGATACCGCATACCGATTCGATGAGCAGCCTGGACTCCATTGCGTTCGCCCTGGCGTCGGTTCCCTACGACATTCGCATCGAAGGCCACACCGACAATGTGCCGATTCACACCCGCCAGTTTGTGTCCAACTGGGAGCTTTCGACGACCCGCGCAACGCGAATGGCGGAGATTTTCATCGAGCATTACCACTTCCTGCCCAGCCGCCTCTCCGCCGCTGGATATGCAGAGTTTCATCCCGTCGCCCCCAACGCGACGGCGGATGGGCGCAGCCAGAATCGCCGTGTCGATATCATCGTTCTCTCTCGAATCAGCTCTCCGTCCGGCGCCGCTCAGGCGCTCGAGGCTCTCTCCGCGCGTCCTGCCGTCAAGTCCCCTCCCGGCCAAGTGAAAGCGACTGACGACGCGCGCCTTCCACATTGAAGCGGGCGATATCATGGAAGGGATGTCTTCGCACCCACTCCCTGCCGCAGAATCGCGACGCCTGGCCGAGAGCAGCTACCACCGCGCGGTCGAGGACCTGGCGAGCGGCGACCTCGACGCGGCCATCTCCGGCTTTCAGTCTTCCCTGGCCGCGGACCCCGCTTTCGCGGATGCCGCGCATGGACTGATCCACGCCCTGAAAGCTGCGGGACGGCTGGAAGAAGCCATCGCCGCCG
>DASXFH010000059.1:0-4700 GCA_036489655.1 Acidobacteriaceae bacterium
TGCCTGGCGGAACCTCGATGTCGCGTGTTCCGCTGCCATTACCGTCGCAGAGACTATTCAGCCCGACCCAAAGCTCGTCCAGCGCTATGCTGATGGGTATGCGGGCTATCGCCGCGTGTACCCGGCGCTGAAAGGCATCCACGGATAGCTGCGCGAACGAGGCAATCCCCATGCTCCAGATTGCCAAATTCCTGGCAGCCTACTGAGGATGATCGGAGGGCAGCCCCCCACCCCCCCCTGGCTGAGGGCCTCAACAACTACCGTGTTTTCAATTACAGCAGGGTAATAACCTGAGGGTATTACCCTGCATTGCACCTTTTGTGATGCATCGGTCCAGAACAAATTGCTGCGCCGTTGTATCAGGCTTCGGCTGAGGGTAGGGGTTCTCTGCGCCGCAGCTTCCGCCAGATCCACCATCCCAGTCCGCCAAAGATCAGCGCCAGAACCACCAGGGTGAGGCCCAGATGTTTCTTCGCCAGATCGCCGACCACATTCACGATTTGCGGCCCGTATCTGATCACCAGCAGGCTCTCGACTCCGAAGCGGATCAGCCTCCCCACAAATACCGCCAGCATAAAGGCAAGCGTGCGCATCTCGAAGACCCCGGCCGCGAAGACGAAGAGCTTCCAGGTCGTGGGTGGCGGCATCATCGAAGGAATCAGGATGGCGAGGAACTCCTGCTTCTCGAAGCGATTGCGGAGGGCTTCAAAACGCACCCGATCGATCCGCTTCAGCAGGAACAATTCGCCGCCTGCGCGCCCCAGAAAGAAGGGAACCAGGCCTCCAACCGCGGAGCCCAGCGCCGCCAGGATCGCGTACACGTAGAAATGCTGTTTGTCGGCCCACGCCCAGCCGGCCATCAGCACGTCGATCGGAAGCGGCACCGTAGCCGAATCGATAAACGAAGCCAGCAGGACACCCCAAGGCCCCAGGGGCAGCAGAATGTGCTGCATCCAGTGGGTGAACCTGGTGAACTTGCTGAAGAGGGATTTCAGGAAGGTTCAACCTTTCTCGTGCCTGAAGGCTTTCCTGCGTCTGCCGGGTCGGATGCCGAGCTCTCGATGCGATGCTCCGTTTTACCCTCCAGCAGATCGACGGCATGGGCAAGAACGGGCAGGGCAGCCTCGAGCGAGCTTACCGCGCCCGCCGGGCTGCCGGGCAGGTTCAGCACCAGCGATTTTCCCAGGGTGCCGCAGACTGCCCGGCTCAGCGCCGCCATTGAAGTCGAGCGTCGCCCTTGGGACCGCATCATTTCCGGAACCCCTTCCAGCAGGCGCTCGCAGACGGCCCGGGTTGCCTCCGGCGTTACGTCCCGGGCGGCAATGCCGGTTCCGCCGGTGGTGACCACCAGCCGCGCCACTCGGGCCGCGTGCCTGATTGCGTCTTCGATGACCTCTTGTTCGTCAGGAACTATAAGGTGCAGCACCGTTTCCCATCCGGCACCGTCTAACGTCCGAGTCACGGCGGGGCCTGAGAGATCCTCGCGCAAGCCCTGGGAACACGCGTCGCTCACGGTGATCACACCGGCACTGCGGGATGCGTTCCTGGGATCGGAAGTCACGAATTCGATTGTACAAACAGGCAAGTTTCCGCCGTTTTGATGAGAAAATAGTCCCAAGGAATCCGTGGCGTTCCTGCTTCACCCTGACGCGCTGTCCGACAGCGTTCAGGGGGCCGGTTGGAGCCGCGCATAACTGAAGTCACCCCCGGAATGCCGATTCGCATCACCCCAACCGAACCGCTTGACCCGCCGCTGGAGGAGTTTGCCAGCGAGTCCCAGGAATCGGCAGATTCCGAGTCCGGTGCGGACTTTTCCGAGAGCTCCAGCGGCCTGGGCACCGGTGTGCCGCTTCGCCGCAGCCGGTACGAGGGCCTGGACCACACCGACCTGCTGCACGTCATCGACGAGCTGGAGGGCGGCCGCAGCTGGGCCGGGCTGCGCGAAAAGCTGTGGATTGCAGTCATCATCCACATGCTTATCGCCTGGTATCTGATCTACGGGCCGAAATACATCTACCATGTCCGGGTCGTGGATCCCTCGGTGATCATGAAGCAGCGCGCGAAGGACCTCACGTTCCTGGACCTGCCCCCCGACGCGCTGAAGAAGGTGAGGCCGAAGCCGACGAACATTATTTCCGACAAGGATCGGCTCGCCGAGTCAAAACATCCGACGATTGACCGTAAGACTCTGCAGGAGCTGGAAGCCATGCGCCACGCCGGACCACCCGCTCCCGCGGCCGCTCCGGCGCCGACCGAGCAGCCCGCAGCGCCCGCGCCGCCGCAGCCCCAGGTGGCGCAGCAGAAGCCGCCCACGCCGCCCGCCCAGCCTCTGCCGCAAAACAACCAGGCGCACCTGGAAGCACCGCCCATGGCGCCCCAGCCGAATTTTCGCAGCGGCGCCGCGAATCCCAATCAGCAATTGCAGCAGGCCATGCGCCAGGCGATGCAGGGCCGTTCCGGCCAGTATGGCGGGGATACGGGACAGGGCGCCCCATCGCAGCACCAGGGGATGCAGGGTGCGGTCGACATCCTGAGCGACACCATGGGGGTTGATTTCGGCCCCTACATCCAGCGGGTCATCTGGGATACGAAACGCGCCTGGTACCCCATCATTCCCGACGAAGCCCGCTCGCCCATCAACAAGCAGGGCAAGGTGCTGATCCGTTTCCGCATCATGCCCGATGGAAGCGTAGAGAGCATGACACTGGAAAGCCCGTCGGGCGATGTTGCTCTGGACCGCTCCGCCTGGGCGGGCATCACCGGCGCCTCGCCGTTTCCGCCTCTGCCGAAGCAGTTTAAGGGCCCCTTCCTGGAGCTGCGCTTCTATTTCCTCTACAACATCGATCCGAGCGAGCAATGACGGCCGCCAGGGTGCGCCGCCAGCAGGCCGCCGGAATCCTGATCATCGCCGCATTGATCCTGGCGCTGACGCTGCTCCGCGCTGACTGGCACGCCATTTTTCCGCCAGGCTGGTGGCGCTGGTAAGCCCGGTTCCTTGGCAGCGTCCATTGCAACCTGGAGCCGTTCCTTCGGTCCGCGCTTTCCCTGCAAGTTTGCCCGCAATCTCCGGAGTGTCTGCCGGTCTCGCGCCTGTCATGCTCTTCTTCAAAGGAGACGAGTACGATGATTCCAGCCGTCATGCTTCCCGAAGATCAGGCGTGGGCCGCGGTTTTGGCCCGCGATCCAGCCGCCGATGCCGAGATGGTGTACGCCGTGAAGACCACGGGCGTTTTCTGCCGGCCCACCTGTCCCAGCCGCCGCCCGGCGCGCACCCATGTGCTGTTCTTTCCCGATTCCGATACCGCGATGGGCGCCGGTTTCCGGCCCTGCCGCCGCTGCCGGCCACAGCTGCCCCACGGAGACGCCGCTCTGGTCGAAAACGTCTCTGCCAGACTCGACGCGGACCGGCCGGTTACGCTCGGGGAGCTGGCTCGGAGCACCGGTCGCAGTCCCTTCACCCTCTCTCGCGCCTTCCAGCGCGTTCTTGGCATCACGCCGGCGCAGTACCAGCGCCAGCGCCGCGCCGCTTCTTTCCGCAAAGAGCTCGCCACCGGCTCCGCACGGGTGACGGACGCCATCTACGACGCCGGCTACTCCGGTCCTGGACGCGCCTATGAAAACGCCCAGCTCGGCATGGCTCCGGGCAAGTTCCGCGCCGGGGGCAAAGACGCACAGATCGGATACGCCATCGGCGACGGTGCGCTGGGCAAGGTGCTGATCGCCGCCACCGAGCGCGGCCTCTGTTCGGTCATCCTCGGCGATACCGAGGCGCAGCTGACGCGCGAACTGCACGCGCAGTTTCCCGCTGCGAAGATTCATCCGGAACCGAGCCTCGGCGCTCAACTGCAGAAGCTGCTCTCGCAGTTCACCAGCCACCCCGCCGCGCTGGACCTCCCTCTCGATCTGCGGGCGACGGCGTTCCAGATGCGCGTATGGGAGGCGCTGCGGCGGATCCCTCGCGGCGAAACGCAGACCTATACCCAGGTAGCGCAATCGCTCGGACAGCCGACCGCCGTTCGCGCTGTCGCCCGGGCCTGTGCGACGAATCCCGTAGCGGTCGTGATCCCCTGCCATCGCGTGATCGGCAGCGACGGCAAGCCAACGGGCTATCGCTGGGGCATCGAGCGCAAGGAGAAAATGCTTGCTATTGAGCAGAGCTCAGCATCGAAAGGCAAGGCCGCCAGCCGCTGACGGCCTCCCGCTCAAAGCAGCTCACGGCTCTCGATGATCCGGACAGCCTGGCGTTCGAATTTGGCCTCCATCGCGGCCACCGATCCATCGGCGTCGATCCCGCGGCAGGCGTCCCGGATCACCACGGCCTCGAAGCCGCAGCGGCGCGCATCGAGGGCGGAGAATCCCACGCAAAAGTCGTACGCAAGGCCGGCGAAAAAGAACCGCCGGAATCCGCGCTCCCGGGCGTAGCCGGCTAACCCGGTCGGCGTGGAATGGTCGTTTTCGAAGAAGGCGGAGTAGGAGTCCATGTCGCGGCGAAAGCCTTTGCGCAGGAGTAGCTCTGCCGCTGACAGTTCAAGTGCTGAATGAAGTTCAGCGCCGTGCGTTCCCTGAAGGCAATGATCGGGCCACAGGCGCTCGCCCGAAATTGGATCGAGATCGAACGGCTCTCGTCCTGCGTGGCTCGATGCAAAGGAGCAGTGGCCGGGAGGATGCCAGTCCTGGGTGAGCAGAAGGTGCACGAACCG
>DASXFH010000060.1:0-3740 GCA_036489655.1 Acidobacteriaceae bacterium
TCGGCAAAGGCGACGACAGCAACCAGCAGCAAAACCAGAACCCGCAACCGTAGCCGGTCCCCCGCGCGAAGCGGTGCCGCGCAGCGGCACAACGGAGAAAGCCACGGGCTTCAGCCCGTGGAAACACCTCGCCAGGAGAAATGGGCCTTCAGGCCCGGGCCCTCCGCCCCGAAACCTCCCGTATGCCGACCAACCACCCAAAGCGCCCTGCATCATGCCGGGTGCCCCATCCTTGGCTCCTCGTGCTCTTCGAGGAGCCAAGGTGGGAAGCCCCGGATCCCAATCGGGCGCGTCCGTATCAGGGCATGCTCTGACCCTTGCGGGAAAAACCAGCCGTGCCCCACCCTCTCCCAAACCACTCCGCGCTTATCCCCCGCGCGAAGCGGTGCCGCGCAGCGGCACAACGGAGAAAGCCACGGGCTTCAGCCCGTGGAAACACCTCGCCAAAAAGAAGCCGGGCTTCAGCCCCTGAACCTCTTTCCTCCAGCCGGCCCGCAAGCCCTGCCTCTGTGCTACGGTGGGTTCACCATGACCGCAAAAGGGCCTGGAACGGGCCGTTTGGAGGCGTTCTCTGACGGCGTCATCGCCGTCATCATTACCATCCTGGTGCTGGAACTGAAAGTGCCGGCGCCCAGCGGTGCCGCCGGCCTCGTTGCGGTCCTGCCTGCCGTCTTCCTCTACCTGCTCACCTTTGTCCAAATCGGAATTTACTGGGTGAACCATCACTATCTCGTCGAAGAGGCCGAGACCGTGACCCATGGCATCTTCTGGGCGAACCTCATGTTCCTTTTCAGCCTCTCCCTCTTCCCCTTTGCCACGGAGTGGGTCGGCGTCAAAGGTCTCTCCTCCTTCACCGCCGCGCTCTATGCCGCGGTCAGCATCCTGCCGGGCCTTGGTTATATGGCGCTGTGGGCGCAAATACGCTCCACCCGTGCCGCATCCTCGCAGATCAGCTGGGGCAAACAAGCTGCGTCGGTTTTGCTCTACGTGACCGCCATTCCCGCAGCATGGTACCGGCCCTCCGCCTCACTCGCCCTCATCGGAATGGTGGCATTCCTCTGGCTCCTGCCGCCAAAGTCCACTGCGCGCGGTGAATGACGATCGCCGTTACCCCCCTGGGGGGTACGGCATCGAATCCTCATATATGCCGAAATTCAGCCTCTCCACCCGGAGCAAGCGCCAGATCCTCGACATCACCGACAAGGTGCAGAAGCACCTGCCGCAATCGTCGGGCGTTTGCTTCCTCAACGTCCTGCATACAACAGCGGCGCTGACCACAGCCGACCTCGACCCTGGCACCGACCTCGACATGCTCGACGCCTTCGAGGCCATGATGCCCAAACTGCACTACCGGCATCCGCACAATCCGGCTCACGTGCAGGATCACATCCTGTCGTCTCTGATCGGAACCGCTCTCACGCTGCAGGTCGAATCCGGCTCGCTCCTGCTCGGAACCTGGCAGCGGGTCATCCTGGTGGAACTGGATGGTCCGCGCGAACGCGAGCTCGTTCTGCAGTTTGTCGAAGCGAGCTAGCGGTTCCATTTAGGCACACGCTGGCCAGTCACTACGGTGCCGCGATCACTCGAATGTGAGCCATCATGCCGCCGTCCTGATGCTCGCCGATATGGCAGTGGTAGACAAAGTCGCCCACCTGAGAAAACGGGATGCGGACGGTGATGATCGGCACAGGACATGCACCCGAACGCCACGTAGCCACGGTTCCGTCACAGGCTGCGCCGCCGACGGGCAAAGCGACATTGTCCATCAGTTCGCCGGCATCTCCAGGCGGTGCGTTGGCGGAGACCACATAGAACTTCGTCTGATGGATGTGGAAGTTGTGCGCTTCTCCTGCCACGTTCACCAGCTCCCAGTCCTCCGTGACCGGAGTATTGCCAGGCCCGAGAGGCAGACAAACGCTGATCTTCGCAGGATCGAAGGCGGCGATGTCCTGGAACGATCCGGGAACGGGATTGTCGTTCGCATCCACTTCTTCGTAACCCATGCCAAAGGCGGTGGGATCGGACGAAGGAATCCCAAAGAAAATGCGGCGGCGATGCCCTGCAGGCAAAGCAGCGCAGTTGGGTGAGGCGAGCGAGGCGACCGGCTGGGACAATGCGTGCAATTCGGAGCGGATGGCTCCGGTCTGCGATGCATTGAAAGCAGGAGCCGCAACGCCGGTTTTCCCAGCGACTGCTTTTCCGGTTGCGAGACTGCGCGCTCTGGCCAGGGAAATCTCTCCGGGGATACCGGCGAAGGCGGCTTCGACGGGCGCGCCCAGGATTCCCTGGCCGGAAAGGATGTTGCGGGCCATCGGACGCACGCCCAGCAGCGCCGGTCGAATGGCGGCGGTGGCCTGCGCGGCTGCGATATGCGCGAGATTCGCCTCGGGCCACTGATCGCCGACAGGTCCGGTATAGAACGCGTCGGTGCGCAGCGTGAAGGCGTCGGACTGCGGGCTGACCCAGATTTCGGCGCGGGCGCTGGGAAACATGACCAGATGGTTCGCGCAGACGGGCTGCGATGAGTAGGTCGATATCAGGCCGCTCCCCTGGCCCGGACAGGGAATCGCATCGACGGCGTTGGCCGTCGCTGCTCTCACCTGCTCAGGGGTCGAGCCGGGCGGCGGAGCCAGCGCGCTGCCGTCGAGCGAAACGATCTGGAAGGGAATAGGGTTGCCGGTCTGGTCGTCGCGCAGATCGAGGTCGTAGGTGCGGCTGGCCCCCGCGTTGAGAATGCGCCACAGCTCTCCCGCTCCGGCAGGCGAGGGGAATTGCGGGTAGACATGGCCGGTCACCGTGAAGAACCACTTGCCGCCGGTGTAATCGGTGTCTGTGGCCGGTTCGTCTTCCGCGCGCGGGCCGTCGCGAAGGTCATCACTGCCCTGGGTATCCTGGCCCGGGCAGGAGCCGTTGGGCGGCGCGCCGCTCGGATCGTGAGGAGCGCAGAAGTCCGAGGCCTCCTGATCCAGAACCTGGCCGCTGCTGCGAACCTGCATGTCTTTCAGAATGAGGTAGCGCTCGGGGATCGAGGAGCTGGCGGGCGGCGACAGGTAGTCAGACACCGAGCCGATGGTGATGATGCCGGAGAGGCCCTCGGAGATCTGATTGACGGCAAGGCCGTGCACATGCGGATGAAACCAGTAGAGACCGGAGGGATGGTTGGGCGGGATGTAGATGTCATATTGAATGGGCTGGTCGGTCGCAGTTTCATCCGGGTCCAGCATGGAGGGCATTTTGCCGGCAGGGTAGCCGAGAACATAAATGTAGTCGCCGTAGGTGGGATCGGAGGCGTCGGCTTTGCGCGGCTCGACAATCAGCCCGTGAGTGTGGATGTTCACCGGGTTCGCGGCGAGCATCGCATCCATCATGGCATTGCTGCTGTGGGCGTTCTCGGAGTCGGCGGGCGCGGGAGGCAGGCGATTCACGAGCTTCATGCGGAGGTGATCCCCAGGATAGAGCTGGAGGCGGATGCCGCCGTAGGGAGCCACGGTCTGCGAGCCGGCCGGGCAGGTATTGCCCACGGCGACCGACGTCTGGCACATCTCGAACACCCAGGCTGTGGGATTGAATGGGCCGAGGGTGACGGGGGTCGCTTCGGCGATGACGAGCAGATCGAGCACGCCGTTCTGACTTGCGAAGGTGGGCGGGGCTCCGGCAGTCGAAGTCGATGAGCCGCCAATGACGTGGGTCCCACAACTACCGAAAAGCAGGAGCCCGCCGATCATGAGCAGGCCGAGGAT
>DASXFH010000280.1:0-2346 GCA_036489655.1 Acidobacteriaceae bacterium
TGCCATAACCGCCAGCAACCTGGACGAATTCTTTGAAATTCGCATCGCCGGCGTGCTGCAGCGCATTGAGGACGGCTACAACGAGGCCGCTCCGGACGGTTCCACCCTCCGCGATTCGCTGGAGGCGATGAAGGAAGAGACCCAGCGCTTTGTCGCTGACCAGTATCGGTGCTGGAATCAGGAACTGCTGCCCGCGCTGCGCAAGGCCGGCATTCGCGTGCTGGAGTGGAGCGAGATGTCGGAGGAAGCCCGTCATTTCGCCGCCAACTATTACCAGCGCGAAGTCGATCCGCTTCTCACCCCCATCACCATCGACCCGGCCCATCCCTTTCCCCGCGTCCTGAATAAGGCCATGTGCCTGGCCCTCCTGCTCCGCCGCAAGCGCCGGGGCACTGCCGGCCCGGTGCTCGGCGTCCTCACGGTTCCGCGCGCCCTGCCGCGATTCGTGCGGCTGCCCTCTTCTGAGGGGAAAGAGGACTTCGTTTTTCTCCATGAACTCATCGAGCGCAACGCGGGAGCCATGTATCGCGGCTATGAGATCCTCTCCCGCGCCGCGTTTCGCGTAACCCGCAACAGCAACCTCTACTTCCAGGAAGAAGAATCGCGCTCCCTGCTGGAAACCGTGCGCGCCGAGCTGCACAACCGCCGTAAAGGCGATGCCGTCCGCCTCGAAATCGACACCAACGCCGACTCCGAGATTGTGGACCGCCTGCGCACCAACTTCGAACTCGATGAATCTCTCGTCTACCACACCGACGGTCCCGTCAATCTCTCCCGCATCATGACCCTCTACGGTGCGTCCTCGCGCGCGGATCTCAAATATGCGCCCTTCGTGCCGCGCGAGCTTCGCCTCAACCGTAAATCCGCGGACCTGTTCGAGGAGCTGCGCCACCGCGACATCCTGCTCCACCACCCCTACGACTCTTACGACGGGGTCGTGGGCTTCATCGAGGCGGCGGCTCAGGACCCCCGCGTCGTCTCCATGAAGCAGACCCTCTACCGCACCAGTGCCGATTCGCCCATCTTTCAGGCGCTCACTGAAGCGGCCCAAACCCGCGAGGTCACCGCCGTCGTCGAGCTCACCGCCCGTTTCGACGAAGCCTCCAACATCCGCTGGGCCCGCAACCTCGAGGATGCCGGCGTCCAGGTCTTCCACGGCATCGTCGGCCTCAAGACCCACTGCAAGCTGGCGCTGCTCGTGCGCCGCGACCCCGACGGCGTGACCCGCCGCTACGCCCATCTCGGCACCGGCAACTACAACCCCGACACCGCCCGCTTCTACACCGATCTGAGCCTGCTGACCTCCGATCCGGAGATCACCGCCGCCGTGCACAGCGTCTTCAACTACCTCACCGCCCACTCCGAGTCCGACGACTACCGCCCGCTCCTCGTGGCTCCGCTCACCCTCGCCGAGAGCTTCATCCGCCTCATCCACCGCGAGCAGGAGCACGCCGCCGCCGGGCGCCCCGCGCGCATCATCGCCAAAATGAATTCGCTCCTCGAACAGAGCGTCGTCGAAGCCCTCTACTCCGCCGCCCATGCCGGCGTGGAGATCGATCTCATCGTCCGCGGCATCTGCTCCCTGCGTCCCGGCGTGAAGAATCTCAGCGAGCGCATCCGCGTGCGCTCCATCGTCGGCCGCTTCCTGGAACACAGCCGCCTCTTCTACTTCCTCAACGGCGGCGATGAGGAGTTCTACTGCGGCAGCGCGGACTGGATGCCCCGCAATCTCTTCGAGCGCTGCGAAGTCATCTTCCCCATCCGCGATGCGCAGATTCGTGCCCGTGTCCGCGACGAAATCCTGGCCGCCTACCTTGCCGACACCGTCAAGGCGCGCCTCCTCCGCTCCGACGGCTCCTATGTTCGCCTCCGCGACGCCAGTCAGGCCTCGTTCAGCGCACAGGACTTCTTCATTCAGGTGGCCGAAGGCAAAGCCGACGTTGAGAATATCCCCAGGGTTGAAGCGCCCCCCGCAGCCGCCACGCGATCCTCCCGGACTAAGCGTCAGGCCGGAACCGCTACAGCCGCCGATTAGCCCCTCTGCAGCGAGTACTATTCTTCTGTCCGCTTACATGCGGTCGATTTCTGCGCTGGAGGGAAAATGCACGTCAGTCACTTCACGAATCGTTCGGCTTCAGTGTGCCTGGCAGCCGTCTTCCTGGTCGCGCTGGCGCCGCCAGGGGTGCTGGCGCAGAAGACGAAGGCCTTTGCCGCCGCAAAGATTTCTCCCCAGGAGCAGAAGGGAATTGACGAGGATATTGCACGGCATATCGGCGATGCGCCCGCCGATCCCGGACCCAAAGCACACCTGTCAGGCTCACTAAAAGCCGAAGCCGTGCGAGCCGC
>DASXFH010000063.1:0-3373 GCA_036489655.1 Acidobacteriaceae bacterium
CATCGCCCCCGGAGAATCCCTCGGCCTCGTCGGTGAATCCGGCTCCGGCAAATCCGTTACCGCCCTCGCCATCCTCCGACTCCTCGATCCCGCCGCTTCCGTCTCCGGCTCCATCGACTACGACGGCCGCAACCTCCTCGCCCTCTCTCCTGAAGCCATCCGCCGCCTCCGCGGCCGCGAAATCGCCATGATCTTTCAGGAGCCCATGACCGCCCTCAACCCCGTCCTCCCCATCGGCGAGCAAATCGCCGAGGCGGTCCGCGCTCACCACCGCGATCTCTCCCGCCACCAGATCCGCGACCGCGTCCTCGAGGCCATGTCTGCCGTCGCCCTGCCCACGCCCTCTGCCCGTTTCAGCGACTACCCCCATCAGTTCTCCGGCGGACAGCGCCAGCGCATCCTCATCGCCATGGCCATCGTCAATCGCCCCCGCCTGCTCATTGCCGACGAGCCCACCACCGCCCTCGACGTCACCGTCCAGGCGCAGATCCTCGACCTCCTCGCCGATCTCCGCCAGCGCTTCGGCCTCTCCATGCTCTTCATCTCCCACGATCTCGCCGTCGTCTCCCAGGTCTCTGACCGCGTCGCCGTCATGCGTCACGGACTCCTCCTTGAAGAAGCTCCCCGCCCCCTCCTCTTCCGCAACCCGCTCCACCCCTACACCCGCAGCCTCCTGGGAGCCGTCCCCACCATGCAGACCGCTCTCAACCAGCCCCTCGCCACCCTCGCCCCCGCGGCCCCCAGCGCTCCCTCCTCAGACTCCGCCCCACCTCCGCCTCTCCGCGAAGTCGCCCCTCAGCACTGGGCCCGCATCGACTAGCTGTGTTGAACGCTTGTGAAAGTGACGGACTTTCCCCACAAGAATCAAAATTTTTCCGGACAGCCCTGTCGAATTCAGCCCCAGCCACTCGTCGCTATAGTGAAAGCGGGCAGCCAGCCCGGCTCAACACCCTTCCAGGAGACGACATGCCGCAATATCTGGTTTCCACCTACTTCCCCGACAACTTCGACCCATCCACAATCGACGAAGCGGCGGTGGAGGGGATCCACGCGCTCAACCGGGAAATGGACGCTGCCGGCGTGACGAAGTTTGCCTGCGGCCTCGGCGCCCCCCACACGCTCCGGACCCAGCCCAACGGTGAGCTGCTCCTCACCGACGGGCCCTACCTCGAGGCTAAGGAACACGTGGGCGGAGTGTCGATCATGGAATGCGCCAACCTGGATGAGGTCCTGGCATGGGCCCGCAAGGGCGCCCAGATCTGCGGCGTGGCCATGCCGGTCGAGGTGCGGGAGATCTTCTTCGTTCCGCCCCCTGAAAAGAGCTGACCGGTACGGCAACAGCGAACCGGCGCTGCGCAGGGGCGCCTTCGCGAGCGCCTCGCAACCGGTTCAACCAACAACGAAACACCAGGGGAGTGGCGGCGACACACCACCGCACGCTAAGGGGCACCCTTGCGTCAAACCAGGCCCCATTTCTCAGGAGGGAGAAACAATGCGAACGAACGAGACCGGCTCCATCGTAGTCCTTGGTTTCGCACTGCTCGCTGGTCTTGCGATCGCGCGCCCGGCGTGGGCGCAGGATGCAGCCACGGCGTATCCCAAAATGGCTCCGGACCAGCAATATCGAATGAGCCGGACGGCCGAGATCGCACTGGCGCGGAGTGCCGCCCCCGAGTCCATATCCGGCGACGCAACGGTCCTGATTCTTGGACGCCACGGCTACCACACAGCCGTCCCGGGGAAAAACGGCTTCGTCTGCTTTGTGGGGCGCTCGTGGCTGGCAGCATTCGACTGGGCCGAATTCTGGAACCCGAAGATCAGGGCCGCCGACTGTCTGAACCCGGAAGCTGCCCGTTCCATCGTGCCCATCCTCGATCTGCGCTCCAGGATGGTCATGGCCGGGCGTTCCAAAGCGGAGATCGTTGCGGCTCTCAAAGCGGCCTATGCGAAGCAACAACTCCCGCAGCTCCCAGGCGGCGCTATGGACTACATGATGTCGAAGTCCTCGTATCTGACCGACCAGGGGGGCCACAACCTCCCCCATCTCATGTTCTACACTCGCCTCGGCAACGCTGAAGACTGGGGCTCCGGCGCTGCCGGCTCGCCCGTTATGTCCAGTCCCTATTGGTTCGTCTCTCCCGGCCAACAATCCAGGATGCAACAGCTGCCGCAGATCCTCGTGTTCCTCGTGGGCACCGCAACCTGGTCCGACGGAAGCCCTGTCGCCCGGCAACAATAAGAAGTTCCCTGCATTTGTCGAACTCCGGTTTCGCCGTTCGTCGTTCAGGTGAAGGCCCGCCCGAAGTTCAATCGAAGGAGACGACATGCCGCAATATCTGATTGCTATTCAACACCCTGAGAACTACAAACTGCCCGCTGACGCTGAAGCGATGATGCGCGACATCGGCGCGCTCAATCGAGAGATGATCGCAGCCGGGGTGAGGGATTTTGCCGGTGGGCTCGAACCGGCCGCCAGGGCAAAATCGGTGCGCTTGCGGGCCGGCGGCGAGGTGCTCGTCAGCGACGGGCCCTACCTCGAGGCCAAGGAGCATGTGGGCGGTCTGTGGCTGCTCAATTGTGCCGGCATGGACGAGGCGGTGGAGTGGGCCCGCAAGGCCCTCGTCGCCTGCAGGGTGCCCGTCGAGGTAAGAGCGTTTCTTGCCATGCCGGAGAAATAGAGAGCCACTCCTCAGCACCAAACAAAAGGAGCAACGCATGCGTTTCGTGATGATCGCACTGTTGGTCGTGCTCGGATCGGTGCACCCGGCGATGGCACAGGATGCCGCGGCGACGTATACGAAGATGGCCCCGGTCGACCAATACCTCATGGCGGACCGGGAGGCCGAAATAGCTCTGGCGCGAAGTGCGGCGCCGGAGTCCATTTCCCGCGATGCAGAGATACAGGTCCTTGCGCGTCATGGTTTCCAGACGGCTGTCAAAGGCAAAAATGGTTTCCTGTGCATCGTGGGCCGTGGATGGTCTTCCGCGGCTGATGCCGATTTCTGGAATCCGAAGGTGCGGGTGCCCATGTGCCTCAATGCGGCCGCCGCGCGCACCTACCTGCTTCGCATCGCCAAAATATCCGATCTGGCCCTGGCGGGACGCACTCCGATTCAGGTGAACCAGGCCATCGCCACCGCCATCGGGAAGAAGCAACTGCCGCCCATGGAACCGGGGCAATGTGCTACATGATGTCGAAGCAGGGATTCGGCGGCGACGTCATCCCACACTGGCCTCCGCACCTCATGTTTTTCTATTCGCAGACCCACCCCGCAATCTGGGGAGCGAATCTGCCGGGTTCTCCCGTCTTTGCTGTGGAGGATCCACTGGAGCAACTCACGTCGTTCGTGATTCCCGTACAGCACTGGTCGGA
>DASXFH010000086.1:0-21141 GCA_036489655.1 Acidobacteriaceae bacterium
GCATGGCAAATACCAGAATCCTCTCCAGTTCATCTCTGCCTCTCCAAAAGACAGTCAAGATTAGCATTGCCTCACGGTTACAGAATGCCTATGCTGGTCGTCCCGGAGCTTTTCATCCCATGACCCCACGCCTGGGCGCGCGATCGTTCGGGACAGTCATCTTCGCAGCCTTTTTCCTCACGGCCATCGCCGCCGCGCCGCAGACGGCAACCACACGCTCCGGTTCCTCAGAAGGACCTGCAGCATCGGGCTCACCCGCCAGCCAAAAACGCTACTACTATTACGAGACGCCCCGCAGTTCCCTCGACGTAATCGTTCATAACGTTCCTCCCAGCGACGCGGCTCGCCTCTCCATCCTTCAAAACCTCTTCTCTCAGGCCAACTGCACCGGCGATCGTCTGCGCACCCAGCCCGTCGAGGACAAACACGATCCCGGCGCGCAAAACCTCATCTGCACCTGGCCCGCTTCGTCACAGTCGTCCATCGTCGTGGTCGCCCATTACAGACACCAGGGCAAAGGCGCTTCCGCTCTCGACGACTGGTCCGGTGCCGCACTTTTACCGGCGCTCTGCCTCGCCTTGCAGGCCCAGGATCGCCACAACCACTGGATCTTCCTCGAATCGGCCGGCTCCCGCGGCGACGCAAAGTTGCTGAAGGTTCTTTCGCCCCTTGTCATCAGGCACATTCGCGCCGTTGTCGCTATCGACGCCATCGGCCTCGATTCCACGCTCCGCTTCTTCACGCCATCCGATCCGATCGATTTTTCCCCGGCCGACGTCCATCTTCAGATTGAACTCCTGGCTGCCTCCCTCATCGACCACCGGGTCTCCACACCAAGCCTCGTCTCCCCAAAACCGTGGCTCGCGGTTGATGACACGCGGCCATTCCGCGATCACAATATCGCCGACATCCTTCTCCACTCAGTTCCTCCCGACAAATCCCGCTGGCCTGGCTCGGAAAAAGACCTTCCCTCCGCCATTGATGGCAATGCCTATTACAACAACTACCGCGCCATCGTCACCTTTTTGGTCGCGCTGGACTCCGACGCGTCCAGACTCAACACGCCGGGAAATCCGTGCTGGGGTGCACAGCCCGATGCCCAGCTGAAACTCAACGATCTGCCCTGCATTCGCTGATCACCGCCTCACTGGAAATCCATTTCCCGACCCTAAAAACTCCCCACTCTGCGCCTCCAGCCTGTACCCTGTTCTGCATGACATCACGGCGCGATTTCCTCTCGCTCGGCGCGCTCACTACCGCCGGCCTTGGACTCACCTCGGCGACCCTCCCCGACGCCTTCGCTGAAACCGCTGACTCCGTTAAAGCTCTCCAGCCGCCCGCGCAACCTGTCATCGTCACCCGCGTCACCGGCGATCAGACCATTCAGGAAGCCCACCAGATGCTTCTCGACGGCGCCGACACTCTGGACGCCGCACACCACGTCTGCCTCGGCCGCGAGAATGACCCCAAAGACCACTCCGTCGGCTACGGCGGCCTTCCCAATGAAGAAGGTGTCGTCGAACTTGACTCCTGCTGCATGCACGGACCCTCGCGCTCGGCGGGCTCGGTCGGTGGCGTGCGCAACATTAAGAATGTCTGCCTGGTCGCCCGTAAGGTCTACGAACACACCGGCCACGTGATGCTTTGCGCCGATGGCGCCTACCGCTTCGCCCGCGATATGGGCTTCCCCCACGAGGACCTGCTCACCGACGACGCCCGTAAAATCTGGATGCTCTGGAAGGAAAACAACTCCCAGATGGACTGGTGGGGACCCTCCATGACCGAGCCCGGCTGGAAAGATCCCTACGCCGGCCGACCCGCTCCCAAACCGACCATCGATTTGCATGGGATGTCGCTCAACTCCGGCGCACCCGCGCCGGGGCTGAGCAATCCTGAGCGCAGCGAAGGATCTCCTGCACAGGCAATCCGCCCGGGCCGCGTTCCCCGTCATCCCACCCCCGAGTGGGCCCAGACCATCCGTATCCGCACCCGGAAGCTCATGCAGATGGCCGCCGACCTCGGCATCGCCCCGGAAAATCGCCTCTACGCCGCCGAACAGATCCTCTGGCCCACCACCGGTACCATCCACGTCTCGGTCGTCAATACCAAAGGTGAAATGTCCGGCGCTACCACCACCTCCGGCCTTGCGTGGAAGCTCCCCGGCCGCCTCGGCGATTCGCCCATCCTCGGCGCCGGTTCCTGGACCGATCAGGATGTCGGCTCCGCCGGCGCCACCGGTTCCGGCGAAGAAAACATCAAGGTCGTCGGCGCGCACGCCGTTGTCGAGCTCATGCGCCACGGCATGGATCCCAAAGACGCCGGCCTCGAAGTCATGCGCCGCATCGTTCGTAACTACAACGGCGACATGACCAGGGTCCGTCTCCTCGACATGGAGTACTACATCGTCCGCAAAGACGGCGCCTACGCTGGCGTTTCTCTCTGGAGCACCAGCCCCACTGGCCGCCCCCGGGTCTTCGCCGTCGCCGACGGCAAGGGCTATCGCGTGGAGAAATGCGCGTACCTGCTCGAAGGCGGGTCGCTGGAATGGCCGCCGTTCTGAGGCCGCTTGCGCGGCCGAAGAATCCCGCAACCCTTTCCAGCGTCCCACGCGCGTAAGGTTTCTCCCATACGTCAATCTTCGGCCGCGCAAGCGGCCGGCGTGGGACAGTCAAAAGTAATCAAAGCAGTCAAATTCTCCTTTCCCTCTCTCCCGAACGCCGCACACACTAAGTCCATGCCCGCCTGGACCTATATCCTCTCCAGCAATTCCAAAACTCTCTACACCGGCTCGACGAATAACCTCCATCGCCGCGTCCTCGAACACCGCTGCGGGATCCACTCTCACTTCGCCTCTAAATACCGGTGCCACCGCCTTGTCTGGTTCCAGCAATTCGATACACCCCAGGCAGCGATGGCCCGCGAAACGCAGATCAAGGGCTGGACCCGAGCCAAAAAGATCGCGCTCATCCAATCCGCTAATCCCGAATTGCGCGATCTCGCTCAATTTTGGGAATATCCGATCCTCCCACCCACCGTCCCGACGGCCGATCGGCCGTAGGTCCTAATTGTCGCGCCAGCGGGCCGCAGGATCCCTGAAGCGGTCCGGAAATTCCTCTCCACGTCAGGCTTTCCCCGCCCGCCCCCCGCCGCCGCCGCGCTTTCCCATCGAACTGTACCCCGGATGGACCCCCGGCGTGAGCCCCTGCTGCTCCGCAATCCTGCTCAGAAGACTCTCCAGCTGAACCCTCTCCTCAGCGTTCAGAGCGCTGCAAAGCGCCTCGTTATGCTCGCGGGCCACCCGCCCCAGTTCAGCCATGCGCTCTCGCCCCGCCGCAGTCAGTTGCAGGGAATAGAGCCGCCGATCCTCAACGTTGGCCTGCCGATCCAGTAACCCCGCAGTTTCCATCTCGTCGAGGAGCGCCACCAGTCGACTGGGGTGAATTCCCAGCCGATCCGCCAGATCCCTCTGGCTCAGGCCGCCGTTTCTCGCCAGCATCCGCAGGATGCCTGCCTGCGGAGGCGTCATCCCCATCGGTTCCAGCCGGTTCGCAAACCGCTTCGCCGCATGGGCTCCCACTTGAGCCAGCAGGAAAGCGGAAAACCCTCCCTGTGGTGATTTTTCTGGATTCATTTGGACAAAGTATTGCATATGATAATCATTTATAGTATGAATCATTGCATCATGAAACCGCATGCCGCCACTTCCAGCTCCACTGTCGTCTGACACCCAGCGGAGATTTGTCATGCCGTCCACACCAACCTACCCACGCCGCTCCGCCTCAGCCGCCATCTGGACGCCCTTTCTCCTGCTCTGCCTGATTGCCGTAGCTGCCGTTATCCGCCGATTAGTCGTCTTCATCCTGCCGCCGGCCGCCGACCCCACCGGCCTCGATGCCGCCTTCGCCTACCGCAGAGCCCTCACCCTGGCCCACATCCTGCCCGCTCTGGTTCTCGTCCTGTTGTTGCCATTCTGGTTTTCCCGGCGCGTGCGTGCCCGTCCTCCAATCCATCGCAACATCACGCACGCGCTCTTTGTGCTGGGTCTCGTCGTCGGCATTACCGCGATTCCGATGAGCTTCCGCCCCGTCGGCGGCATCACCGAAGCCTCCGCCGTGCTCTTTTTCGATGCGCTGTTTCTGTTCTCGCTCGCGTGTGCCTGGAGGTCCTTCCGCCGCGGCGACGCCAGCCGCCACCGTGTGTGGATGCTGCGAGCGGTCGCGGTTCTCCTCGGCATCGCCACCACGCGTCCGGTCATGGGCGTCTTCTTCGCCACCCGTCCGCTCACCGGACTCACTCTCCATCAGTTCTTCGGCCTCGCCTTCTGGATCGGATTCACCGTCACCTATCTCGCCGGAGAGGCGTACCTCCGAACGCATCCGGATCCCGTCGCCGCACCCTCTGCTTCCCGCTGACGGCCTGCCCCTCCGGCCCGGCCGCATGGTACTGTGAAATCCATTCCAACCCGGGATGCGGGCGAGGGCAGCGGATGGAAAGCACGGACGGCATCGAGCAGATTTTCGGACAAGCCCTCGACCTGGCCCGCGAACAGCGAGCGCCATTTCTGGATGCAGCCTGCGCGGACCGACCCGACATCCGTCGGCAGGTCCAGCAACTGCTCGACGAGAATGACCGCCTCACGGGTTTTCTTGGCAATTCTCCGTGGAAGTCCGGACAGGCGGACGCCTCATCCTCGGGTGGCTCCCTGGGCCCCGGAACCCTCCTCGGCCGATACTCCCTCATCGAACCGCTCGGCGCAGGCGGCATGGGTGTCGTCTATCGCGCCCGCGACGAAAAACTCGAGCGCACCGTCGCGGTCAAGATTCTGGCCTCCGGCTTCCTCACCAATGAAGCGATGCGCAGCCACTTCCGGCGCGAAGCTCTCGCCCTGGCGCGCCTGAACCATCCCAATATTGCCGCGCTTTACGACGTGGGCGAACAAGGCGGCGTCGACTATCTCGTCATGGAATGTGTGCAGGGCCAATCCCTCCGCGATCGGCTACAGGCCGGTCCTTTGCCCCCCGGCGAAGCCACCCGTATCACCGCCGAGATCGCCGGAGCCCTCGAAGAAGCGCACGCGCAGGGTGTCGTGCATCGCGACCTGAAGCCGGCCAATGTCATGATCTCTCCCCGCGGCCATGCGAAAGTCCTGGACTTTGGCGTTGCTAAACTCCTCGCCGCCCCGGAAGCCACCCAGTCTCTTCTCCAGACCAGCGGCCTGGTCGGCACGCCCCTCTATATGTCGCCGGAACAGGCACTCGGCAAACCCATCGACGCCCGCTCCGACCTCTGGAGTCTCGGCGCTCTCTACTATGAGACTCTGACCGGACGGCCCCCTTTCCAGGGCGACAGCGCCCTGGCCGTGCTCCAGGCCATCACCCAGGATCGCCTCGCGCCGCTCAGACAGATCCGTCCCGATGCCCCGGAGCCGGCAGAGCGCATTGTGCAGCGCGCCCTCGAAAAGGATCCCGCGCGACGCTATGCCACTGCCGCCGACATGGCGCGCGACGTCTCGACGCTCCTCGCCACCATGACCGCTTCCCTGCCGGCAGCGCCCCACCGCTCCACCCGTTTCCTGCGAGCCGCCGCCGCCGCCCTGACGCTCATCCTCGTGGCCGGTGCCGCTGCCGGCTGGTGGCTCTACCGCCGTATGGCCGAGCGCCGCTGGGCACGCGAAGACGCGATTCCCCAAATCGAATCGCTCCTCGAAGGCCGCCGTCCTCTCGCCGCCTTCTCGCTTCTGCGCCGAGCTGAGAACGATCTGCCCGGAGATTCACGTCTGCGCCAGATCGCCAGCGCCAGTACCGAGCTCGTGTCGATCGCCTCCGAGCCTTCCGGAGCCCAGGTGAGCATCCAGGATTATCTCGCCCTTCACGGACCGGTTCTCCGCCTCGGCGTCACGCCGCTTAAGGTTCGCATCCCGAAGGGACATTTCCGCTGGACCGTCGCCAAACCCGGTGTCGGCACCATGCTCGTCGCGCCCACCACTGCGCAGAGCATGGATTTCCCGCTCGCACCCGCCCAAAAAGCGCCTCCGGGCATGGTCTACGCCGCCGGCGGAGCATGGGGAGGTTACAACGGATTCATCGGCTGGATGGGGCCTTATCAGTTCCCTCCCTACGACATCGATCGTTACGAGGTCACCAATCGCCAATACCAGGCTTTCCTCGACGATGGAGGCTACCAGAAACCCCAGTACTGGCCCGTCGCGTTTCAGCGGGATGGGCGGACTCTTGCCTGGACCGAGGCCGTCTCCCTGTTCCGTGACACAACGGACCGCCCCGGACCCTCCACATGGGCCGGCGGCCATTATCCCCAGGGCCAGGCCGATTTTCCCGTTTCCGGAGTCAGCTGGTTCGAAGCCTCTGCCTACGCAGCCTGGGCAGGCAAGGCTCTGCCCGTGCTCGGCCAGTGGTATCAGGCCGCCGATTTTGATGACGCCGGTTCCACCGTCCCGCTCGCCAACCTGACCACCGGCCACCCTGCCCCGGCCGGCGCGTACCAGGCTCTCGGCGCCTACGGCACCTACGACCTGGCCGGCAACGTCCGCGAGTGGATCGCCAATCCGGTCGACGGTGACGTGCGCTTCATCCTCGGCGGCTCGTGGAAGTCGCCGAATTATCTCTATACCAGCCCGGAGGCGCTCTCGCCCTTCGACCGCTCTGACACCAATGGATTCCGCTGCGTCCGCAATCTAAACGCCATCCCCGCAGCCGCCGCGGCTCCCATCCATCGCATCACGCGCGATTTCGCAAAATACACGCCGGTCAGCGACGCCGTCTTCCGTGCCTACACGCTCCTCTATGCGTATCCGAGGACGCCGCTCAACGCCCAGAGCGAAGGCGTGGTCAAGGAGACAGAGGACTGGCGCGAGGAAAAGGTCACCTTCGATGCCGCCTACAACAACGAGCGCATGTCCGCGTACCTCTTCCTGCCGAAACGAGTCAGGCCGCCGTACCAGACCGTCCTGTTCTTTCCCAGCGCCCGTGTTCTCTTCCTGCCGCCCGACAGCAGCGAGCTGGGCGACGTGAATTTCTTCGACTACATCATCCAGAGCGGCCGAGCGGTCATGTATCCCGTTTACGAAGACACCTACGAGCGCCGGCACGCTCATCTGCTCCCCGCCGAGCCCGACAGCGTCAACCAGCCCGTGAACTGGTATAAGGACGCGGCCCGCGCCCTCGACTACCTCGACACCCGCCCCGACATCGACAAGGACCACTACGCATACCTCGGCGTCAGCATGGGTTCCGCCGACGGTGTGATCTTCGCTACTCTGCTGCAGGACAGACTGCGTACCGCAATCTTCCTCGACGGCGGCTATTTCCTCCTCAACCCGTCCCCAGGATTCGACCAGGCCGATTTCGCGCCTCGCATGAAAAAGCCCGTCCTCATGGTGAATGGCCGCTACGACTACACCTTTCCCGTGGACACCGCGCAGGACCCGCTCTTCCGCATGCTTGGCACGCCCGCCGCCGATAAGCGACACGTCATCCTCGAAACGCCGCACGACGTCACCGAACAGCGTCCCACCCTCGTCCGCGAGGTCCTCAGCTGGCTCGATCGCTATCTGGGAAGAGTCGCGACTTCCACCAATTAGCGCCTCCGCCCACTCCGTGGTGCAGGCCCCGGCATCCTTCGTCCCGCACATCCTGCCATCGGCCAGAATGCGCCCGTACCCGTGTCCATCATCGCCGGATCCAGCACGCCCGCATCCTGCGTGCTGAACAGCTCCGGGTTGTGCTGGTCGCCGGGCCGCTCCAGCCACGGCTTCACCGCCAAATCAAAAAGGGTCGCCCACCCGGGCGGCCCTCTCTCTACGCTGTCCGCTGCGTGCCTCACTCCATCCGCAGTGCCTGCATCGGCTCCACGCACATCGCACGCCGCGCCGGGACATAGCAGGCCAACAGCGCAATCGCCGCCAGCACCGCCGGCACCATCACAAACGTCACCGGATCCGTCGTGCTCACCTCGATCACACTCCGCAGCACATGCGCCGCCCCGAAGCTCGCCGCCAGCCCCATGGCCAGTCCAATCCCCACAATCCACAGCCCCTGCCGATACACCATCCGCAGGATGTCTCCGCGCGCCGCGCCCAGAGCCATCCGCACCCCAATCTCCCCGGTCTTCTGGCTCACCACATACGACAACACACCGTACAGTCCCACCACAGCCAGCACCAGCCCCAGCATGCCGATCACGCCGGCCAGCGCCGCCACCACCTCATACAGCAGCAGCCCGTTCGGGGAATACAGCGCCTCGTGCAGCGTCTTCACCTCAAACAGCGGCAGTCCCGGGGTCATTCCGTGAATGGCCTGCTCGATCGCCGGCGCCATGGCTCCCGGATCGCCACGGGTCCGCACTTCCAGCGCCAGTAGCAGATTGGTGTTGTGCTGCGTGTAAGGCGTGTAGAAATAGGCAGCTGTCTGGTGGTCTATCGTCCCGTACCGCGCATCGCCGGCCACACCCACAATCGTCATCGGATGCGTCGGATCGTATCCCGCTGCGAAGTGGCGGCCGATCGGATCCTCATGCGGCCAGTACTTCTGCGCCATCGTTCGGCTCACAATCGCCACATCCAGGCTCTTCCCGGTGTCCGTATCCGTAAAGCTCCGCCCCTCCACGATGGGGATCCCCAGGGTCCGGAAATAATCCGTTCCGATAATGTCGTAGTTAATCGACGGCGGCGCCTGTCCCGGCGGCGGCGTGTACCCCTCGATGGTCACCGTATCCGACCCGTCGTCGATAATCCCCATCGGGATCGACTGGGCCACCGTAGCCGACACCACACCCGGGAGGTTTCGTACCCGCGGCAGCATGTCCTTGTAGAACTCCAGCGTCCGCGCATTGTTGTAGCCGATCTCGCTCGGATCCATCATCATCGTCAGCACGTTATTGGGATTGAACCCCAGATCCGCGTGTTCCGACTGCTGCAGCCGGCGCAGGAACAGCCCCGCCACCACCAGCAGCATCAGCGCCGCCGCCACCTGCACCGTCACCAGCGCGTCCCGGAACCGGTGCTTCTGCCCCGCAATCCCGCGCCCGCCTTCCCGCAGCACCAGATTCAGATTCGCGCGCGCCAGCCGCAGCGCAGGCACAATTCCCACCACGGCTCCCGCCGCCAACGCGAGCACCGCCGAGAACACAAACACATGCCAGTCAAAGCTGAAATCGAACCCGATCGGCAGATCCGTCTGCAGATTGATCGACATCAGCACGCGGCTCCCCGCTATGCCCAGCGCGATCCCGCCCACTCCGCCCAGCATCGCCAGCAGCACGCTCTCTGTCAGCATCTGCCGGATCAGCCGCGCGCGCCGCGCTCCCAGCGCCGACCGGATCACCATTTCGCGTTCCCGTACCGTCGCCCGCACCAGCAGAAGATTGGCCACGTTCACGCACGCCAGCAGCAGCACCAGCCCCGCCAGGCTCAGAAAAATCGCTGAAACCGTGTTGAAGGCATTGTCCTGGTCCGGCGATCCCGACAATCGCCCTGCCTCGAGTGAAAAGCCCTTCATCTGCGCATCCCGCTCCTCCCTGGGATACGCTGCCGCCAGATGCCGCGCCGCCACCGCCAGCGCCGCATTCGCCTGCTGGGCGGTCACGCCGTTCCTCAGTCGCCCGTAAATCTCCATGCCCCGGTTCGTGATCTGGTTGAAGTCCGCCACCGTCGTATTCTCAATCGGCACCATCATCGCCATCGGCAGATACGCCTGCGCCGTCATGATGCTGTTGAGCCCCCGATAATCCTTTGGGGCCACACCGATCACCGTCACCGGTTTCCCGTCCAGGGCCACGTGCCGCCCAATCACCCCAGGGTCCCCGCCGAAGTGCTCTTTCCAGTAGCCGTAGCTCAGCACCACATAGGGATCGGCTCCTGGCGTCACGCCCTCCGTCGGCTTGAAGAACCGCCCCAGCGCCGGCTGCACCCCCAGCGCGGAAAAGTAGTTTCCCGTCACGTAATCCGTGAACAGCCGATCCGGCTGGCTCCCTGCCACCGTCATGCCGTCCAGCCCGAACTGCGCTCCAACCACCTCCGAGAAGACGCCCTTCGTCTGCTTCTCCACCGCCTCCAGCTCCGGCACCGACATTTGCGGCCCGTACGACCCGCCCTTCTGCCGAAAACCCACCTCCCGCACCTGCGGCTCGTTCTCAATGTGCAACGACCGGAAAAGCAGCCCATTCACCATGCTGAAAATCGTCGAGTTCACGCCGATCCCCAGCGCCAGCGTCACAATCGCAATCGCCGCGAATCCCGGATTCTTCACCAGCTGCCGCGCCGCATAGCGCAGATCGCGTCCCATCTCTTCGACCGACACCATACTGTTCATCTTCCAGATCTCCTCGCGAATCGTCGTCGGATTTCCCAGCTTCAGATACGCTCGCCGCCGCCCCTCTTCCGGCGCCATCCCCCGCGCAACGTTATCGTTGATCTCCTGCGCCAGATGCGCCTCCAGCTCTTGCTGCCGCTCCTCGTCCCACGCCCGCCGCCGCCAATATCGCCTGAGACTCATGAACCAGCCTCCCGATCACGTTCGCGCTTGTTCCCAGCTCCGGAACGATCTCGGGTGCCCCATCCCTGTCGCCCGCAGTTGGCGACAGGGTGGGAGGCCTCCGATCTCAATCGCCCCTCTTCCATCTGCATCTTCAATCCATCGCGGAGAACAGATTCCCGCCTCACTCCACCGCTTCCCCCGCCCGCCCCAGCACCCGCCCAATCGCCTCGACCATCGATTCCCAGCGGTTCGTTTCGACCGTCAGCCGTTTCCGCCCCGCCGCGGTCAGCTTGTAGAAGCGCGCCTTCCGATTGTTCTCGCTCGCGCCCCAGTACGACGAAACCCACCCGCGATCCTCCAGCCGATGCAGCGCCGGATACAGCGAGCCCTGCTCAATCTGCAATACGTCATCCGACGTGTGTTCGATCACATGCGCGATCGTGTGCCCGTGCGCCGGCCCCATCACCAGCGTCCGCAGGATCAGCATGTCCAGCGTCCCCAGCAGCAGTTCCTGTTCCTTCTTCGACAAGCAGCCTCCTCTGAAACCTTTACGCAGCTTCGAATGTCCCGGTTCCCCAAGAACTTCTATGGGAAAGAAGCCTACCACCCGTCGAACCTCTATGGGAAGCCCCCCTGTTGCCGTTTCCCTGTTCTCTGTGCCCTGCGCCCTGCGTCCTGTGCTCTGTGCCCTGTTCAGTGGCAAACTGAATGCATGAAGGCCCTCGTCCTCGAGCAGTACAACCAGCTCGAACTAAGAGAGATCCCTCCCCCCGTCCCCGCTCCCGGCGAGTTGCTCATCCAGGTCGCCGCCTGCGGCATCTGCGGCAGCGATGTTCACGGCTACGACGGCTCCTCCGGCCGCCGCATCCCGCCCCTCGTCATGGGTCACGAAGCTGCCGGCACGGTCGCAGCCATCGGCGATTCCGTCACCCGCTTCGTCCATGGCGATCGCGTCACCTTCGACTCCACCGTCTTCTGTGGCGAGTGCCCCTTCTGCCGGCGCGGAGAAATCAATCTATGCGACCATCGCGAGGTCCTCGGCGTCTCCTGCGGCGAATACCGCCGCGCCGGAGCGTTCGCCGAATTTGTCACCGTCCCGGAACGTATTGCCCACGTCCTCCCGCCCACGCTCTCCTTTGCTGAAGCCGCCATGCTGGAGCCCACCGCCGTCGCCCTCCACGCTGTCGCCGTCAGCCAGGTCAGCGAAGGCGCAACCGCGCTGGTCATTGGCGCCGGCATGATCGGCCTGCTCACCCTGCAGGCCGCCCGCGCCGCCGGATGCTCCCGCGTCTTCATCGCCGACGTCGATGCCACCCGCCTCGACCTCGCCCGCCAGCTTGGCGCCACCGACGTCCTGCATCTCTCCGGATCGGATCTCACCCGCGAAATTCTCACCCAAACCGGCGCCGGCGTCGACGTCGTCTATGAAGCCGTCGGCCGCGAAGAAACCATTCAGACCGCCATCGCCGCAGTCCGCAAAGGCGGCAGCGTCGTCCTCATCGGCAACATTGCTCCTCAGGTCACCATCCCCCTGCAGGTCGTCGTCAGTCGCCAACTCCGCCTTCAGGGCACCGCCGCTTCCGCCGGCGAATATCCTCAGGCCATCGACATGATCGCCCGAGGAACCATCCAGGTGAAGCCGCTCATCACCGCCGTCGCCCCGCTCGAAGACGGCCCCCGCTGGTTCGATCGCCTGCACGCCCATGAGCCCAACCTGATGAAGATCGTCCTCACCCCCGCTCCGGAGTCCGCCCGATGACCGACCCTCTCTTCGACCTCACCGGCCAGGTCGCCCTCGTCACCGGCGCCAGCCGCGGCCTTGGGCAGTACTTCGCCCGCGCCCTCGCGCGCGCCGGCGCCGACCTCATCCTCACCAGCCGCAAAGCCGAAACCCTTTCTGACTTCGCCAAAGAGATCCATTCCCTCGGCCGCCGCACCGTCTGTCTGGACCTCGACGTCCGCGACCCCGCCAGCATCCAGCGCTTCGCCGAACAAGCCGAAGCCGCCTTCGGCGCCATCCACATCCTCGTCAACAATGCCGGCTGCAACGTCCGTAAGCCCGCCCTCGACGTCACCTGGGACGACTGGAATCTCATCCTCGACACCAACCTGCGCGGCAGCTTCTTCGTCGCCCAGGCCGTCGCCCGTGGCATGATCCAGCGCCGCTACGGCCGCATCGTCAACATCGGCTCAGTCACCAGCGTCTTTGGCTACGCCGGACTCGCCCCCTACGGCGCCAGTCGCGGCGGCATTCGCCAGCTCACCATGTCCCTCGCCGATGACTGGGGCCCGCACGGCGTCACCGTCAACTGCCTTGCTCCAGGATGGTTCAAAACCGCGCAGAACCAGGTCCTCTACGAAGACCAGGCCTGGGTCAGCTCGCTCGTCGAGCGCATCCCGCTCCGCCGCCCCGGCGCGCCCGGCGATCTCGATGGCGCCATCGTCTTCCTCGCCTCGGAAGCCAGCCGCTACATCACCGGCCAGACCCTCCTCGTCGATGGCGGCATTACCACCGGCTCCATGCGCGCCCTACCCGCAAAGCCGCGCCCATAGTTCCTGTGGACTGAGCCCTGTGCTCTGTGCCCTGTTCCCCGTCTACCCCGCCATCGGCTCCACATCCCGCAGCAGCACCAGGTATGCGCCGATCCCCACCACCAGATACGCCGCCGCCACAGCAAACGCCATTGTGAAAGCGTGCCGCGCCTCCACCAGATACCCCGTCACAATCGGTGCCGCAATCCCCGAAATCTGATTCGAGAAATTCAGAATTCCGCCCACGCGCCCCACACTCCCCCGCGGCGCAATCAGCGATGGAGCTGACCACCCCACCGGAGCCGCCGCCGACAATCCTCCAATCGACAGGCTGATCCACGCCAGCGCCTGTGCCGCCGTATGCGCCCACGCGCAGCCGAAGATTCCCAGCCCGCATGCCGTCCCCGCCACCAGCACGGTCATCCGCACCCGGCTCGCATTCCATCCTCGCTGGATCAGCCAGTCCACCAGCAGCCCCCCGATGGCCAAATCCATCGCCGTCGCCACCAGCCACGGCACCCCGGTATACACAAATGAGTGCAGCAGATCGATGTGCAGCGCCGACGACAGATAGCTCGGCAGCCAGGTGAGGAGCAGATAAAAGACGTAGTTGTAGGAGCCAAAGCCGATCGCCAGCCCCAGCACCTTCCGCTGCCCCAGCAGTTCCCACAGCGACTGCGCACGCGCCGGAACCCCACTCCTCTCGCTGCTGTGCCCGTGGATGAGCGCCATTTCCTCCGCCGTCAGCTTAGAGTCCTCTTCCGGCTCCCGATAAACGGCGAAGAACAGGAAAAAGTAGAGCAGACTCGCCGCCCCGGTCGCCGCAAAGCTGATTCGCCATCCCAGCCACAGCAGCAGACCGCCGATCAGCGGCACGCCGATGGCCGGCGCAAACTTCGCCGCCGCATCGAAAAGACTGGTGGCAAAGCTCCGCTCCTCCTGCGGAAACCAGTGCCCCACCGCCTTCGCATTCGCGGGGAACGTCGGGGCTTCACCCACGCCCAGCACAAACCGCGCCGCGAAAAATCCCGGAATATTCGGTGTGATCGCCGCCCCAAACGAGGCCAGGCTCCAGATCAGCGTGCTGATGCGCCCCACCTTCTTCACGCCCAGACGATCCAGCACCACCCCAATCGGCAGCTGGCACAGTGCGTACGTCCAGTTGTATGCGCCCGACAGGTAGCCGAAGGTGATATCGGAAATTCCGAACGCCCCGATCAGCGCGCCATGCGAGACCGAAAGGTTCACGCGGTCGAAATAGTTGATCAGAACGCCAAATCCCAGCAGCCAGCCGATCCGCCACCGCCGGCGCTCTCGCGCCGCGCGTTCCCGCATCTCGAAGTCCGGTGCGCTCGGGGCCACAATCGCCTTTCAACGAAAAACTTCACAACGTATCCGATCACCCTACCAGACCAACGCCTGCCTCCACTCTCCTTCGGAGTGCTGGGCAAACTTAGTCCTCACGCCTGGCTGCCAGGCTCCGACAGCTTGATATAAGGCCGACTGGCGTACTATGCTTCTGATCCAGAAAAGCGCTTTACTTGAGCGCTACAGAACTCCGCAAAATGCGCGAACGGAGCAGACACCCATGAATGCTGGCTGGACGCACTTGCTGAAAACCGGACGGCTGCGCTGCGTCGCCCTCGCCCTCTGCACGGCATCCTGCACAACACTCGCGGCACAACAACCCGCGCAGCCCATCATCGTCAATATCAATGCCGCCCAAACCAGCGAGCCCCTCTCGAAGTACGAGTACGGCATGTTCATTGAGCACATCGGCCAGCTTATCTATCGCAGCCTCTGGTCCGAGATGCTCGACGACCGTAAGTTCTATTTCCCTGTCCAGCCCGAGCCGCCGCAGTCCGCCGCTCCCGCCCAGGGCGGCCCCTTCCGTGGCATGCAGCTGCGCAAGTGGCTTCCGGTCGGCCCCGCGGACGCCGTTGTCATGGACAAAGAGCAGCCGTTCGTTGGCGAACAAAGCCCCCGCATCGCACTCGACGCTACCACTCCGCACGGCATCCGCCAGTCAGGCTTCGCCCTGGTGAAGGGAAAGAAGTACACCGGACACATCTGGCTGCGCGGCACGCGCGACGCAAAGGTCAAGGTCGCTCTCGTCTGGGGTGAAGGCGCGAACGATCGCGAGACCGTCGCACTCCCCGCGCCTCCCACCGCATACAAAGAACTGCCCTTCACCTTTACCGCCCAGTCCGACACCAGCGCCGGCACCTTCGAGATCACGGGCACCGGCAGCGGCAACTTCCACATCGGCGCCGTCTCCCTCATGCCTGCCGATAACCTCGACGGCTTCCGCCCCGAAGTCATCGCCCAGCTCAGGCAGCTCCACTCCGGCTTCTGGCGTCTTCCCGGCGGCAACTTCATCTCCAACTTCAACTGGTATGACTCGGTGGGTCCCCGCGACAAGCGTCCTCCGGATTTCGACCACGCCTGGAACGCCATGCAGACCAACGACGTCGGCATGGATGAGTTCATGACCTTCTGCAAACTCATCGGCGTCGAACCCTACATCACCGTCAACGCCGGCTTCGGCGACGCGCACTCCGCCGCCCAGGAAGTCCAATACATGAACGGCGCAACCACCACACCCATGGGCGCCCTCCGCGCGCGCAACGGTCACCCCGCGTCCTACGGCGTCAAATTCTGGGACATCGGCAACGAGCCTTATGGCCCGTGGCAGCTTGGCCGCACCGACCTCAAGTACTACCTCCTCAAGCACAATGAATTCGCCAAAGCCATGCGCGCCGTCGATCCGTCCATCACTCTGCTGGCTTCCGCTTCCATGCCCGAAGAAGTCATCCTCGAAGGCGTCGTCGCCGACTGGCACATCCCCATCGATCAGGCCGGCCTCTGCTCCGACGCCGACTGGACCTGCGGCTTCCTCCAGCACGACTGGGGCACCTTCGATGGCATCACCGAGCACTGGTACACCCGCGCCGGCACGCACTGGGACCGCCAGCGCGCCGAGAAAGACATCAAGGTCGGCCGCCTCGAACCCGGCCTTGTCCCCGATCAGGAGACCACCCTCGACTGGGTCCGCCGTCCTTCCGATCGCGTCCATCTCAAAGGCCAGGAGTGGCTGGCCTACGAGCAGCGCTTTCCCGCGATGAAGACGAAACACATCTTCATGTCGAACGACGAATACGCCTACACGGGCGGTCAACCCAACCTCAAGCTCGCGCTCGCCTACGCCATGGTCTTCAACGAAATGCTCCGCGAGTCCGACTACCTCCGCATGACCGCCTTCACCATGGGCATCTCCACGCTGGACTTCAATCAGACCGCCGCCACCCTCAACACCAACGGCCTCCTCTTCAAGCTCTACGGCGAACATCTCGGCGCTGGCGCCATCCCCGTTGCGCTCACCGGCAATTCGCCGCAGCCCGCGCCCACTGAGCAGATCGTCCCAAACCTGAAGCAAACCAGCGCGGGCAGTCCCACGTATCCACTGGACATGCTCGCGGCGCTCTCGCCCGATCACAAATTCCTCACCCTCGCCGTCGTCAACGCCACCGACTCCGAGCAGCACTTCGCCCTCAACGTCTCCGGTGTCCAGATCTCCGGCAACGCCGCACTCTGGACCCTGACCGGCAAAGATCTCGACGCCGCCAATCACGTCAACCAGCCGCCGCAGGTGCAGGTCACCCAATCCACCCTCGGCGCGCCTCAAAGAAATCTGACCGCGGCGCCGATCAGCATTGAGATGCTGCGCTTTCCCATAGCACCGGCTACACCGTAATCCGAAAGAAGGCTCGAACCTCATGAAAGTCCGGCTCCTGCTCCTCATGGCCGCCGCCTCCTGCGTGACCCTCGCGGCTCACTCTCAATCGACAGATTCCTGCGCGCACCTCAGGAGCCTCCGGCTTGACGGTGTGGAGATCACGAAGACCGAATCCGTTGCCGCCGGCGCCAGGGTCCCCGTTCCCTACGTGGGTACCATCGGACCCCTGCCCGCCCATTGCCGCGTCGACGGCGTCATCCATCGCCGCAAAGGTGTCGGCGGCGAAGAGTTCGGCATCGGCTTTGCCATCGCGTTACCCACAAGGGAAGCCTGGAACGGCGACTTCATGATGCAGGGGGGAGGAGGCGGCAACGGCTTCGTCGCCTATCCGCTCGGCGCTTCGTTCACCGGCGACCAGCCCGCTCTCACCCGCGGATTCGCCGTCGCCAGCACCGACACCGGCCACACAGCCAAAACCGGCGCCTTCGATTTCTCGTTCATGCGCGACCAGCAGGCGTACCTCGACTTCGCCTTCGAAGCCAACGCCGAGGTAGCCGGCGTCGCGAAGACCATCATCGCCGACTACTATGAGAAGCCCGCCGCCTATTCTTATTTCGTCGGCTGCTCAACGGGCGGACGCGAAGGCATGATCCTCTCGCAACGCTATCCGTCCGCCTTCAATGGCATCGTCTCCGGCGACCCCGCCATGCGCACCGGGTTATCCAACCTCGCCATCGCCCAGTGGATTCCCGTGGCCTATAATCAGGCCTCTCCCAGGGACGCCTCCGGCAAACCGGAAATCGACAAGTTCCTCACCGACGCTGACCGCAGGTTGTTCATGGCTGCCCTCATGAAGCGGTGCGATGCGCGGGACGGCGTTGCCGACGGCATGATCTTCGATCCCACCGGCTGCGACTTCGATCCTGCGACCCTGGCCTGCAAACCCGGCCAGACCGCAGACTGCATCGCACCGGAGAAAGTCGCGGCCATTAAGAAAGCCTTCGCCGGTCCGAAGAACGCCTATGGCACGCAGGTCTATCCGGGATTTCTCTATGACGCCGGCATCACCATGAGCGGTCCCGTGCCCGGTCTGCTGAACCTGGGCACCCATGGAATATTCGGCCCCTACCCTTCCGCCACCACCCTCGACGTGGACAAGGCAGCACTGCACGCCTCCGATCCGCTCGTCGAACCGGCCTCCACCAACCTGTCCACGTTCTCCGGCACTGGCGGCAAGCTCCTCTTCTTCCACGGCGACAGCGATCCGTGGTTCTCGCCTCTCGACACGCTGGACTACTACAAGTCGCTGGCTGCCGACAATGGCGGCGCGGACAAGGTCGAGCAATGGAGCCGCCTCTTCCTCGTCCCTGGCATGGCCCACTGCGGCGGTGGCCCCTCACTCGACCACTTCGACATGCTCAGCGCAGTGGTGAACTGGGTTGAAAAAGGAACGGCGCCCGAATCCGTCATTGCCACCGGAAAGTCCTTCCCCGGCCGCAGCCGCCCCCTCTGCGCCTGGCCCAAACACGCTCAGTATTCGGGGCACGGCAACACGCAGGATACCGACAATTTCACCTGTCAATAGCAAAAACCGGCCGCCGGTAGCCGCCAACCAAGATGCCTTCCAAGGAGCTTGAACCATGATGAAGAGATGGCCCTTCCTGATGACGACGTTTCTTTCCACGGCCCTGGCGCTGCCCCTGACATTGCCCGCCCAGGTCCAAACTGAAGTTCCCGCCGTCATCCCCGGCGCGAAGCCCGTCTTCGTAGAACACATCAAGGTCCACTCGTCCGCCATCGACGGCAATCTCGAAGGCGAATCCGCCGATCGCGACGTCTTCGTCTTTCTCCCGCCCAGCTACAACAAGGACAAGCATCGCCGCTATCCCGTCGTCTACGCGCTCCACGGCTTCTCCATCGGCGCCGAGCAGTGGACGCACGAGATTCACGTTCCTCAGACCATCGAGGGCGCCTTTGCCCAGGGCGCAAAAGAGATGATCGTCGTCCTCCCCGATTCAAAGACCGCCTACGGCGGCTCCATGTACTCCAGCTCCGTCACCACCGGTAACTTCGAAAAGTTCATCTCTCATGACCTCGTCGCGTACATCGACGCCCACTACCGCACCCTCCCCAACCGCCTCAGCCGCGGACTCGTCGGCCACTCCATGGGCGGCTACGGCGCCTCCCGCATCGGCATGAAGCACCCTGACGTCTTCGGCAGCCTCTACATCATGAGCCCCTGCTGCATGTCGCCGCGCCCCGCCGGACCGCCCCCCGGCATGGACCCTCAGAAATTTGCCGAGGCTCAAAAACAGTTTGACCAGACAGTCGCCGGCCTCAAATCACCCGCCGACGCTGCCAACCTGCCCTTCTTCACCAAAGCCCAGCTCGCCACCGCTGCCGCCTGGTCACCCGACCCGAAAAACCCGCCGCTCTACTTCGACCTGCCGATGAAGAACGGCGTCCCCCAGCCCGACATCCTCGCCAAATGGGCCGCCAACGCCCCCCTCGCCTTCATCGATCAGTACATCGACAATCTGCGCGAGTACCGCGCTATCTCCATCGACGTCGGCGATCAGGACGGCCTCCGCTTCGACACCGAGAAGCTCCACCACATCCTCGACAACTACGACATCAAAAATTCCTTCGAGCTCTATCACGGCACCCACACCAGCGCCGTCGCCGACCGCTTCCAGAACCACGTCCTGCCCTTCTTCAGCCGGAATCTCTGTTTTACGAAAGAATGCCAGTAGCGTTGTCGATCGCTGTTTTGTATTTCGTATCGGGGCCCGATCCAGGGTGCCCCCTGTCTGGCCCCTTTTGCCAGATGTGGGAAGCCCTGGCGCCCAATTCAATAAATCGCAGCAGTGGCTCGCTGGAGGCCCTCACACCATGAAAGCCGTCATCATGCACGCCCCCGGCGACGTCCGTGTCGAGACCGTCCCCGACCCCACGCCCCAGCCCGGCGAAGCCCTTCTGCGCGTCCGCCGCGTCGGCCTCTGCGGCACCGACCTCAGCTCCTGGCGCGGTCGCAATCCCCTCGTCTCTTACCCGCGCATTCCCGGACACGAAGTTGCCGCTACCGTCGTCGAGCCCGGCAACTCCAGCCTCGTCCCCGGCACGCACGTCACCCTCTCGCCCTACGCGAACTGCGGCCAATGCTCCGCCTGCCGCAACGGCCGTCCCAATGCCTGCCGCGACAACCGCACCCTCGGCGTGCAGCGCGACGGCGCGCTCGCCGAATACATCGTCAGTCCCGCCGACAAGCTCCTCACCGGCAATCTCCAGCTCGAAGAGCTCTGCCTCGTCGAGCCCCTCACCGTCGGCGCTCATGCAGTCGCCCGCGCCCAGATCGCCCCTCGCGACACCGTCGCCATCTTCGGCTGCGGCGGAGTCGGCCTGGGAGCCATCGCCGCCTCCGCCTTCCGCGGCGCCACCACCATCGCCATCGATGTCGATGACTCGAAGCTCGCAACCGCCCGCGAAGCCGGCGCCACTCACCTCGTCAACTCAACCCGCGACAATCTGCCCGACGCCCTCGCCACGCTGACCAACGGCCACGGCCCCGATGTCGTCATCGAAGCCGTCGGCTCGCCCGCCACCTTCCGCGCCGCCGTCGAACTCGTCTCCTTCACCGGCCGCGTCGTCTACATCGGCTACGCCAAAGAACCCGTCACCTATGAAACCCGCCTCTTCGTTCAGAAAGAACTCACCATCCTCGGCGCACGCAACGCTCTCCCCGCCGACTTCGAACAGGTCATCCGCATGCTCGAGCAGCACCGCTTCCCCGTCGCGCGCGCCATCACCACCACCGTCCCCATGGATCAGACCCCCCACATCCTCCGCGCCTGGAACGACGACCCCGCCCGCTTCACCCGCATCATGATCAACCTCGACTAGCCCCGTCCCCTTTACCGCGGCCGTACTCTTTACGCTGTCCCATCTACGCTGTACGCTGTCCGCTACACCGCCATGATTCCTGCCGAAGCCACCCAGCCGCAGCTCCGCAAGACCATGGGCTTCTGGGATGTCCTGCTCTTCAACATCGCCACCGTCCTCGGCCCTCGCTGGATCGCCGCCGCCGGCCACAACGGCACCTCCTCCATCAGCCTGTGGGCCATCGCCGCCGTCTTCTTCTTCGTCCCCGGAGCCCTCGTCATCAACGAGCTTTCCTCCCGCTTCCCCCATGAAGGCGGCCTCTACATCTGGGCCAAAGAAGCCTTTGGCGACTTCCACGGCTTCATCGCCGGCTGGACCTACTGGATCTACACCGTCTTCTACTTCCCCGGCCTGCTCCTCGCATCCGCCTCCATGTCCGCTTACATCCTCGGTCCGGGCGGCTCCGCCCTCTCCCAGGACCGCGCCTTCCAGCTCTGGGTTTCC
>DASXFH010000088.1:0-17805 GCA_036489655.1 Acidobacteriaceae bacterium
CCGTGCTCCACAAAATGCAAATGCAGCGTGTACAGGTTCTGCGGCCCGTACCCATTCGGCCACCACAGCTTTGGATTCTGCACATGCAGCGCCGCCGTCGTCTTTGGATCGAACGTGATCGTCTGGCTCGATTTCGCCGCCAGGGTCACCTTCTGCGAAAAGTGCACATCGCCGAAGCTGCCTTCCAGCGTCCCTGTTTGCTTTTTGTCCGACGTGTTCTCGATGGCTGCCTTCACCGTCACGTCGGCCGTGTCGGTCCTCGGCAGCGGCAGATCCGTGATCACCAGGGGATCGTCCACCAGCACCGGCCCGGAGGCCGACAGCCAGACCTTCCGCCACAGCCCGGTGTCGCGGTCGCGGACCGCCTGCAGCCAGTCCCACCCGATGGTGCAGAGAAAAGTCGGTCCGTCGATCGCCGTGATGCCGCCGTTCCTGCCCACGCCGTTGACGATGTTGTGCTCGTGCGGCACGCCTGGATGCGGCTGCGGTGAAACGCGCACCGCCAGCACCGCCGTTTGCCCCGGCTTCACGTATTTCGTGATGTCGAAGCGCCCGCGGATGAACGCGCCCTGAATCGTCCCCACCTGGCTGCCGTTCACCCACACGTCGGAGGTGAAATTAGCGCCGTCAAAATGCACCCACACCTGCCGGTGCGCGTAATCTTTCGGAACGGTGAACGTCGTCCGATACCAATACGAGGTTTTGTTCAGGCTCTCGGGGATAACCGTCTCGCGGTCATTTTCTCCGTACAGCGGCTCGGGATAGACACCGTCATTCACCATGCTGGTGAGCACGGTGCCCGGCACCGTCGCCGCCAGCCATCCCTGCGCCTGGTAATCCCTGGCGGAAACGGTCGCGCCCGCCTGCGGTACTTTGACCACGTCCTGCAGCTGCCAGCCGGAGCTGATCTCCATGGGAGCCGGCACGGGCTTCTGCGCAACAGCCGTCGCACCGTTCAGGATCAGGACTGCCAAAACCAGGATGGCCATCGCGCCCAGCCGCCGGACCCTCGCATACGTCGCCACTGTTTGTCCTCGCTTCTGCTGCATCCAGCTCAGGCAGATGGGAAAATCTGCCCCGTCCAGTATTCATGATCCCGCCGGAAAGACAACCCGCACGGCGCCCGGCGACTCAACCGCGGCGCGCCCCAATCCGCGCAGGCTGGCGCCGCATCTCGCGCGCCGGATTCAATCCTGCCGATGAACCCGGAATCAGGCGGCCGCCACGCTCCCGCAGCGCGCAAAAATCTTCCGAAGAAGCAGTCTCGCCAGCGTATTCTGAGCCTTCCGGCAAGAGGCGACGGAGCAGCGCATGCGAATAGTCATGGTGACGGAGACCTTTCTGCCCAAGATCGACGGCATCGTCACCATGATTTCCTCTACCGTCGAACGCCTCCAGGCCCAGGGCGATGAGGTTCTGCTCATCGCACCCGCCGGCGGCCCCGCGGAGCTGCATGGCGCCCGTGTCATTGGCCTGCCTTCCGTGCCGTTTCCCTTTTATCCGGAGCTGCGCGTCGCCGCGCCGCGTGCCTCCATGCGCCGTCCCATTGAGGATTTTCAGCCGGATCTCGTGCACCTCTTCGAGCCCTCGCTGCTCGGCATCGGCGGCATCTATTATGCGCAGGTGCTGCATATCCCGTTGGTCATCTCGTACCACACCAATCTGCCCGCGTACCTGCGCTATTACCGGCTGGGCTTTCTGCAGAGCGCCACGTGGAAGCTGATGCGCATACGCCATGGCCGGGCGGACCTCAACCTGTGCACCTCCACCCCGATGATGGAAGAGCTGGCCCAGCACCAGATCGATCGCCTGGCGCTCTGGGAACGCGCCGTCGATGCCGACCGCTTTCATCCCTCGCGTCGCTCGGCGGAGATGCGCTCGACCCTCACCCAGGGAGAGCCGCAGAAGCCGCTGCTGCTCTATGTGGGGCGGCTCTGTGCGGAGAAGAACATCGCCAGCCTGCGCGCGGTGCTCCAGGCGGTTCCCGATCTTCGCCTGGCCGTTGTCGGCGACGGCCCGATCCGCGGCGAACTGGAAAAACACTTCCGCAATACGCTCACGCATTTTGCCGGATACCTGCAGGGGGAGGCCCTGGCCGCTGCGTTTGCCTCCTCCGATCTGTTTGTGATGCCCTCGGAAACCGAGACTCTGGGGCTGGTCCTGCTGGAGGCCATGGCCTCCGGCTGTCCCGTCGTTGCCTGCCGCGCCGGCGGCATTCCCGACGCGGTCGAGGACGGCGTCACCGGCTTCCTCTACGAGCCCGGAGAGCCCAATCTGGTCGAAGCCGTGCGGCATGTCCTGGCTCATCCGGCCGAGCGCGCCTCAATCCAGACACGTGCCCGCGCCGAAGTGGAGCACCGCGGCTGGCAGGAAGCCACAGACCACCTCCGCCGGCAGTATCAGCAGGCTATCGATCATCCGCGCCCGCGCACTCGCTCCACGCCTTCCCCGACACACTCCAGCCTTGCCCGGCGCACCACCATGGCGGCATTGCGCAGGTTGCTCCCCTGAACCGGGCGGGTCAGCGCGCGGCGGCGGGTGTGATCTGATACGCCCCGTAGTCGATCGTCAGCACCGCCGACCCGCCCAGGCGCACCCGGGTGTCGCTCTCGTTGTGCTCCGGCAGCCAGAACGGCCCGGTCTTCTCATAGACATGGTGGATTTCAGTACTCCGAATCCAGAACGAGGGATTCTGCTCGGGACTGGCTTCGATCTTCGTCACCGCATAGTCATCGGCGTCCACCCAGATCCGGCCTCGGTACAGGAGTTTCGAATCCGTCTTTGGGACCACCGCCAGCAGATAACAAGGGCGCCCCTCAACCGGCTCCTCACCCAGCAAAGTGAAGCTGTAGTTCGCCGAATTCAGTGCGGTTTCCTGGGGGTGGCGGGCTGCCGCCTCCTCCGTCGCCAGCAGTCTTTTCAGCACCCGATCGCCCAGAAGCTTCGATCCCGTCATGGAAAGGATGCGGAACTGCTTCGTCTCCGGAGCCTTATACGTGGCCTCCACGACCATGCTGGCGCTCAGGCGGGCCGGAAAGCCGTGGTAAGTGACCGAATACTGGCGCTTTTCCGTATACCCCTTTAAATCGTCCGCCCGCCTTGTGTTCGCTGCGGTCAACCGCGTAACAATCTGGTTCACGTTCAGCGCGCGAGTCAGGTCACCGCCAGCCGCCGGCATGGATGCTGACAAATTGTTCATGGGGAGGTTACTTTTCTGAGCCAGGGCAAGCCATGGCAGGGTCGCAAGCGCTGCGACCCCGAGGGCCAGACGAATTGAAGGGTGCATACGGACTGGGACGCGCAACCGCTCCATCTTGCAGTGTTGACTCTTCTGCGTCAATGCGTATCCCGTGAAATATCCATCGCAACGTGTGTGGGTATATTGTAGGTTAATTGCACATCACCCTTGGTTCTTGTCCCGGCAGGAAATATTTTTCGGTTGCGAGAGTTTTGCCGTTGCACTGTCGCTGTCGTGCCCTGAAGAGGACAGCTCGAAGGGAATCTTCTCGTTCAACCCTCAGTTTCAGATCTGAAGACGGAGGCGGGGTGCACAGTCAGGTCTTTCTGTTGTCGAAGGATCAGAGCAAGGTTCTGCCCTTTCGAAGTGGTGTCTCTCTGCACGGGCATACCCGTCATTCCCAGGAAGGCCTCGGATTCATCGGCAGATTCCTGCGGAGTCACCGCACCCTGAAAAAGTGGATCGAAGCCCAGGGAACCTACTGCCATCGTACCTCCGGCATCAGCCTGGATTTTGACCGCGCCTACTGGACCCCACCGCTCTGCGAGCGCAGGGCCTATGAACTGGAAGAGCGGCAGATTGCCGACTGGGGCCTGCGGCCTTTCATCTCCCTCACCGATCACGACAGAATCGACGCCGGCACGCTCCTGCGCCGGTCACCGAGATTCGATGATGTGCCCCTTTCCACGGAATGGACCGTTCCGTTCGGACAGGTGGTTTTTCACATCGGGGTACACAATCTGCCGCCGGCCAGTGCGGAGTCCCTGATGGCCGCGATGCGCCAGGCAACGGCGGCGGCGGATGAACGGCAGATCTTCGCCCTGTTTGCGGAATTCTGCAGCAATCCCGACGTCCTCCTCGTCTTCAATCATCCGCTCTGGAATTTCGACAAGGTTTCCGACGAGGTATTCCAGTACGAACTGGATCGCTTCCTGGCAGGCGCCAACCGTTACATGCATGCGTTTGAGCTGAACGGAATGCGCTGCCACTCGGAAAATCGAGCCGTCCTCAAGCTCGCCCGCGCATGGGACCAGGTGCTGATCTCCGGAGGCGACCGCCACGGCTGCGAGCCCAACGCCCTGCTCAATCTGACCAGCGCCGCCGACTTCCCGGAGTTTGTGGACGAAATCCGCAGAGGGCGGCAAAGCACCGTGGCCATCATGCCGCAATATGCTCAGCCTTTCTGCTGGCGCATGTACCAGAACTTTACCCACGTCATCGCGGACTATCCCGATCATCCTGAAGACCGCCGCCGCTGGGATCAGCGCACCTTTCACCCGGATCGAGCCGGCAACGCCATCGTTCCCATGGCGCAGCTCTGGAAAGTGGATCCCCCCGAGTTCCTGAAGACGCTCTTCACTCTTGCCCTGGCCGCGTCGCATCTGCCGGTCGGCTATTTTCTGCGTCGCTGGATGGCCGCCGACAACGAAAGCCTGGTGGTTCCCCAGGGCGCGCAGGATGCCATGCCCGAGGCTGCGCTGCGCACCGCCCTGCTCGACGGCCAGCCCCGGTCTCGCCGCGACGACTATCTGCTGGGCCATACCGAACCCGCCGCCGACTGACTCGCAGCCTGCCAGGTTGACCTCGTCCACCTGAACTCCGTCGCCTCGGCTCTCGCGTCACAACACGGGGATCATCCACCGGATGATCCCCGCAGCCGCCCTCTACTTCTGCCAGCTCACCGTCGCCTGCGCCGCACTCCCCTTCAATCCATCCGGCGACGAGAAACTCCACGCCTCGGTCACGCCGCCCCCCGACGACGCAGAAGCCTCGACGCTCCCGCCGGCGATCCTGCTCTTCTTCCCCGCAACCACTTCCACGCTGCTCTTCCCACCGGATACCAGAGCCGGAGAAAACTCCAGGCTGACCGTGTGATCGACCTTTCCGCCCGCAGGTCCAAAACTCACCCTGCTCACGCCCGCGCCCGCCTCCGTGTAGGACTCCACAGTGCCCAGGCTCTTATTGGTCAGTTGCACGGCGTCGCCGTCCTTCGCCTCTGCCAGCGACCGCCCCCTTCCATCCATCAGCGTCGTTCCGTCCGCCTTCCACGCAGACGATCCCGGCACAAACGTCAGCACATGCACGCCCACTGACAGAGCTCCGCGATAGGGAACGAAAAACGGCGGCTGCGCAATCTCCTTCCACTCCTCGGCGACGCTGGTCGCGTTGCCAATCTTCAGAGCCGTGCCCTCGCCCGCCAGCCCGCCCTGCTCGCGGTACATCACAATGGGGATCTTCGCGCCGGTCGGCGACAACCCGCTGCCCTGCTCGCTCACATCCGTGCCCAGAACAAACTGCCACACCACCGGCGTGCCGTTTTCCAAGTTGAAGCGCAGCATGTACTGCGCGCCGTTGGACGGATCCGCCGGCCCATCCAGCTGCATCGCCACCTGATGCACTGTGAATCCCGAATGCTGATCGATCGCCAGCTCCGCGGCGGAGTTCGTATAGTGCGCCATCGCGCCGCCGGCGGCCCTCGGGATCAGCTGCACGTCATAGATCGGCTGCTTGCCGCGATCGTCGATGTCCAGCACGATCATCGAGTACGGCAGCTCCGGCCCCACCCACTGGATGATCTGCTCCGGCCAGTAGCGGTAATACACGCCCGCCAGTGGCAGTGGGGCATCATGACCCGCGCTTTGTGCTCCCAGCGCCAGCGGCGCCGCCAGCATCATCCCCATCGCCGCAAGGCGGATTTGTTTCGTCAGCATGGCATCTTCTCCTTTTCTCGTGAAACGTTCAGGCCCATTCAGAACGTGAAACGCATTCCCAGCTCCAGACGCCGCGCGCTTTCCGCCGCTACCGCCTGTCCAAACACCGGCGATCCCAGCACCGTGTCCACCGCGGATGCATTGGCGTGGTTCAGCAGGTTGGCGCTGCGCAGATTCAGCCGCAGCGTCCGTGGATGATCGCTCTTCTTTCCGCCGACTGCCCAGGAACGGCTCAGGTTGGCATCCAGGTGCACCAGCGACGGCATCGTTCCCAGGTTCCGCGGCACATCGCCATTGACCGTGTTGGTCGAGAGCCGTCCGAACTTCGTGCCATACACGCCCGCCCCGCCGCTCGCCGCATACGAGGGCCGGTCGTTGAAGACGCCGTCGCCGTTGTTGTCCGTGCCGGTCGTCACGTTGTACGGCTGCCCGCTTTGCGCGTCCATCTCAGCGGATAGCTCTACTTTCCTCGGCAGGTTCAGGTTGCCGAAGAAGAACAGCCGCTGCCGCGATTCCCAGTCCGCCAGCGCCGCTTCTCCTCGATTGCTGTACGCCGACTGCGCAAAGCCGCCGTTGTTCGCCGTGTCGGTGGTGAGATTGAAATTCAGATAACCGAGAAAAAACGCGAAGCGCCTGTAGCTGTGCTGGTCCAGTCCCAGAAACACCACGTCGCCGCTCAGGTGCCCCGTCTGCTCGAACTGGAAGATGTTCTTATTCGGAGCGATGGGCCGCGGAGCCAGCAACGCCGCCCCCGGATCGGCCGCCGTAGCGTTGCTGCTCGCCACCATCGGCGCGTTGATGTTGCGCGAGCGAATCTCGTTCCACCCTTTCACGTAGTACACATTCGCCTGCGCATGCCAGTGGTGCGGAAAATCATGCTCGACGCCCGCGCCGCTCTGGAACGACGGCATCTCGCCCACCGTTCCCGGTAAAGAACGCACCGTCGTTACTGCCAGCGACGAGCCGGTGGGCGTTAACGGGCTCGTGAACGACGGTGAATAGATCTCCGCCTCCTGTTGGCGCGCGCCGTTCAGCCGAACCGCCTCCGTCGTCACTCCCTCCGGCACCACCGACGAAAACAACCCTGCGTGCAGATGCAGAACGGTCCGCGCGCGCTTGTCCAGCGCCCACGCCACGCCCGCCCGCGGCGCAAAATTCGCATAGCTGCCCGGCGACGTTTCGAGCGCATAGCGCAGGCCGCCGGAGAGCGTCAGCCGCCGGTTGACCTTCATCGTGTCCTCCGCGTAAAGCGCCAGTTGCCACTGCGTGAAGGGCACCAGCGCCGTCCCGGCGGTCAATGTATAGCTCGTCGGCACGCCGCCCGGGAGATGCAGCAACGCCCGCCGATACTGCTCGAGCGCGGTAATCGTCGTGGTCTGCCCCGTTGGATTTCCGTTCGCGTCAAGAACCGGTGCCGCCCCGCCGCCAAACATCCATGCGCCATTGAACGTGTCAGGATCGGTAACGTGCACAAAGATTCCCAGCGCCTGCGCACCCACCTTCCACGTCTGGCGTCCGCGCGAAATCAGCAAGTCGTCGTCCACTTCGAGATTGCGTTCGCGATCGTTCAGCGCCTGCGCCGTGCTGCCCCCGCTCTGGAAAAATCCCGCTACCTGCAGATTCGGCGCAGTCGAAAGCGGCATCTGCGCCGTGTCCTTCCACGTCCACGCCACATGCGTCTCCTGCAGCAGATTCATGCTGAGGGTCTGCGTATTCGTCGCGCGCAGATCGTACTCGCTCACCGCGCTGTCGAACCCGGCATCCTCCGCCACCAGCCCGCCGATCCCCTGATTCGTCAGCACATTCGTATTCGCCGCAAACGACAGCGTAAACACGTCCGACTTCGTCGCCTGCCAGTCGGCGCGCGCTGAGGCGATCCACAGCCGCTGCGGCGCTCCCACCGTCTGGTGCAGTGGCCCCTCATTGCCCTGCGCGTCCAGCGTGATCGCGTTCACCACGTTGTATTCGTTGATGTCCCGCTTCTCCAGGGCCATAAAGTAGTCGCTCTTCGCCTTCTCAATCGGGCCGCCCAGCTCAAACCCGTACCGTCGCTTGCTGGCCGGCGTCGCCACTGTCGAGAACGGATCGTTGGCGTTGAAGCTGCTGTCGCTGTCGGTCAGGAACAGCGCCCCGTGGATCTTGTCCGCACCGGGCTTGGTGTAAATCTCAACCCGTCCGCCCTGGTAGGGAGGCGTGTCGTATTCCGCGGAAAACATATCCGGCGCTGTCACAATTCGGGCGATCGATCCCTTCGGCGGCAGCGCGCTGGAGTTCTGAAACCCATCCACCGTCATCCGCGCCGCTCCCGGAGCCCCGCCATTCGCCGCCGCCAGCACCTGCAGCTCTCTCCGGAAGTCGTCCGGATCGTCCGAAAGCTCCTGAATATCCTTCCGTGACAGCGTGTGCGTGCCGATGCCCTGGTCTGGGTCGAGGCTCATCGCCTCATCGCCCCCCACTTCCACATTGGTCTTTACCGTCGCCAGTGCGAGGCGAAACTCCACATGCGCTGTTGCGTCCGGACCCACCTGCACTCGCCGGAACTGCGGCGCAAATCCGGCAGCCGTCGCCGTGAGCCGCTCTTCTCCGGCCGCCAGGCAATGCAGAGCGAAGGTCCCTGTGCCGCTGCTCACTGCCTTCTGCCCGCTCGCCGCCTGGACCGTCGCGCCCGGAACGGCGGCACCGGTCGGATCCACCACCGTGCCTTCCGCCGTGCCCCCCGTACAGCTCTGCGCGTGGCCCGGGCGCGCGTGCAGTGCCACGCTCACCACCACAACCGCCGCCATCCGCCACCACCGCCGCATAGCCTCTCCTCGCTTCACCCATGCTCCGCGAGGAGAGGCCTCCATCCCAGTGCTGTCTGTCAGCAATCGGCGATGACAAACGTCATGCTGCGATCACAGCTCCATCCGAAGCCTCGTCCGGAACGGAACCGGATTCAGGACCGAAGCCACTGCCTTCTGCCTCTGACCCGCCACATGGCCCTTTTGTGGAGTACCCTCAGTCACCGCAGTACCCGATGATGGTCGGTACGGTCGCTGATCGTCCGCCTCCCTCTCTCTCGGCGGTCCCCGATCCAACCTTTGCGATGACATTTCCTGCCCACTTCACGGAGGCGCACGTCGTATGAGTGCCGCGCCGCATCTTCCCGCGGATCCAACCTTCAGCTTCGCCTTCCAGCCCGTCGTCGACGCGGTGGCCCGCGAAGTCTCCGGCTTTGAAGCCCTCATCCGCGGCACATGGGACGAGCCCGCCTGGCAGGTCCTCCAGCAGGTCCCGCGCGAACGCCTCAGCCAGTTCGACCAGACCGCCCGCGGCGAAGCCATCGCGCTCGCCGCCCGTCTCGGCATCAGGGGCAACCTCCATCTGAACTTCCTGCCCAACGCCCTGCAGGATTCGCCGAAGACCATCTTCACCACCATCGACCGCGCCCACCAGGTGGGCCTGCCCATCCACCGCATCGTGCTGGAAGTGACCGAGCGCGACGTCTCGGCAAACCCCTCGGAGTTCGCCGACCTCATGCGCGAAGTCCGCGGCCTCGGCATCCAGCTCGCCATCGACGACTACGGCGGCGGCGGCACCGGCCTCAACCTCCTCGCCGATCTCGATCCCGATCAGATCAAGCTCGACATGGGCCTCATCCGCGGCATCGAGCGCCACGGACCCCGCCAGTCCATCGTCCGCGCCATCGTCGCCTTCTGCGCCGAGCTCGACATCGCCGTCATCGCGGAAGGCGTCGAAACCGTGCCCCAGTTTGCCTGGCTCGCCGCCAACCATGTCCGCCTCTTCCAGGGATACCTCTTCGCCCGTCCCGCCTTTGAAGCCTTCCCCAGGGCCAACTTCCCCCCGCTCCCCGCAGACGTCGCCCTGCCGCCCGCCCTTCCCGTCGAATCTGCCCAACCGGAAGCGGCCGCCCGTCGCGCCAAAAAGAACCGCGCCTGAAAGATAAATTTTCATCCCGGCCACGGACCCGCCAGGCCGGCTGGTTGGCGCCCTCAAGCCACCCGGCCTTCCTTCTGGCCGCCGATTGCAACGAAAGTGCCAGACAAGCCCCTGGCTAGTTGTAGCCGAGGACATCCTGTGGTCATTTAGAGTGAGTCCTTAACGCGATAACCACGATTCCGAACCACCCGGACTCCCCACAAGAATTGGAAAGTGGTTGTCTCACGCAAGAGCAAGCCGCAGCGAAAGGGCCGATCCGGCCGAGATAGCAGGCAAGATTGATTCCGACACTTCAGCTCCGAACATGCCAGCATCACAATGAGTAGTTGGCTCGCGTGAATCGAAGCTGACCCGCCTGCCGACTGCACCCCCCGCAGCATCGGCAGACACCTGAAGCTCAACGAAGGAAGAGATTTCGCAATGGCAGACGCAACCAGGAACCACGGATTCGCCTGGCTCTTTGCCGGACTGGGCGCCGGCGCTTTGGCAGGACTCATCTATGCCCCAAAATCCGGCCGCGAAAAGCGTGAGGACACCGCCGACGGCGCCCACGAAGACACCGAGGTTCTGCGCGCAAGCGTCCGCCAGGCTGCGGAAGAAATCGGCGCCCTCATCGACCAGAGCAAGCAGCAGGTAGCTGCCCTCGTCAACCAGAGTCAGCAGCAGGTCAATGACTACGTAGGTCGCACCCGCCACGCTGCGGAAGAGGCCACCGCCCTTGTCGACCAGAGCAGGCACGAAGTAGCGGCCCTCATCGACCAGAGTCAGCAGCAGGTCAGTGACTACGTAGGTCGCACCCGCCACGCTGCGGAAGAGACCGCCGCCCTCGTCGACCAGAGCAGGCACGACGTGGCGGCCCTCGTCGAGCAAAGTAAGCAGCAGGTCACCGAGCATGTGGATCGCACCCGCCATGCCGCGGATGTGATGAGCGCCCTTGTCGACCAGAGCAAGCGGCAAGTGGCTGCACTCATTGACCAGAACCAGTTGCAGGTCAACGAGCACCTGGATCGAGCCCGCCACGCCGCGGAGGAGGTCAGCACCATCGTCGACCTGAGCAGGCAGCAGGTCAACGAATACGTGGATCGCATCCGCGAGGCCGCGGAAGAAGTCAGCGCCTTCGTAGAAAAAAGCAAAGAACAGTTCAACGCCTACGTGGGCCGCACTCGCCAGGTTGCCGAAGAGGTCGGCGCCCTTGTCGACCAGAGCAAGTTACAGGCAGCGGGCGACAGGAGCAGCGAGTCGGCGAACGAGCACTCGAATCGCAGGCGCGAGGCCGCCGTTCTGGCGCGCGCTCGATGGGAAGAGTTTGTGGAGCAGAGCTGCCGGTACCCCGGCGCCGACTCGACCTCCGGGGTAAGCGCCGCTGTCCACGCGGGCCACGAGGCCTACCCTTCGCCCACCAGTTAACCATCGAGCGGATCACGCTCTACCCTCACGCGCAGTGATTACGGCACGTCCTCTGGGCTCTCTATCGCGGCAGCAGCTCAAATTGCCCAATGCCGACCCGCGCGCCCATCGTTTCCCGTGCCCCCGACGGGAAAAACAGCACCGTGATTGTGTCGAATGCCCGCACCGCCGGGTGCTGCGGAATCGTAAACGTCAGGTCTTCCTCCACCGGTTTCGGCTTGTACGCGAACTCCGGCGGCTCCGACGACAGCATCGGCTTCACCCCCAGCATCAGCGTGGGCTTGTCGATTGGCAGAACGCCCGGCCCGCGTGAGTCGGTCAGCAGTACGCCCACTTCAATCCGCCCATCCCGATTGTCCCCGTTGCGCAGCGTCAGCTCGAATCCCTCGCCCCCATGCACCGGAATCGGCTGCGGCAGCGTCTGGTGCGCCTGCATCGCCAGCGGCACCCATCCCGTCGAATAGATGTTCATCGCCACCGGATCGCCGTGCGCCAGGTGCGGATGCAGCCCGGGCCCATGCTGCGGCGCCTGGAAATACCAGTAGGAGCCGTCAAAGGGAATCACCACCGGGCGATTCACCCCCTCGTGCAGCACATCGCGCTGCATCGGCAGCGGCGGCAGTTCCTTTTTCTTTTCTGTAACCGTGAACAGAACAATTCCGCGATACGCATCGTCCACCGCGGTTCCCGCCTTTTTCTCCTGAGCCTGAGCCTGCGCCTGCGCGCTTGCGGGGCCGCCCGCGCCGCCTCTCATGCCGAAATGCGGCCGCAGGAACAGCAGCGCCACCACCACCGCCAGCCCCGCCCCCGCCGCCCCGCTCAGGCGCGCCCGCGAATCTGCCGCACGCCTCTCCGGCCGCATCAGCGACGCCAGCGTCTTCCACGCCAGCAGCACCGAGCCCACCGCCAGCCACATCGCTCCCCAAAAACCATCGCCCCGCAGCAGCAGCAGGAACGCCGCTTCCAGGCACACCGCAATCAGCGCCGACTGCTTTGCGCCCGACTTCGACGGCGGCAGCTCGGCAAAATGCGGTCCGCCTCCGATCCAGTCGAATCCGCCCGCCCCCTCTGCCTCCTCAGGATCGCGCGGCGCCACCGCCCGCAAACATACCGCCAGCCCCGCCGCCATGCCCGTCACCAGCGCCAGCAGCTTCGGCGAAGCTTCGACGAACAACAGCAGCAGCGGCGGAATCAGCACCCACACCGCCGCGGCATTCATCCCCGCCCGCAACCGCTCAGGCCAGCGGCGACCCCGCGCGAAGCCGCCTGCCAGCGCCATGCCCAGCGTGCCCGCCATCGCCGCGGCCACCAGCCACAGCACGCCCCGCGCCGCCGCGACCCCCAGCAAGACGTTCCGGGCCGGCATCTCCGGCCGCGACCACCAGGCGACAATCGTCGCCGCCATCAGCCCCGCGGCAATCTCGCCCCAGTGCGCTGCCCGTGTTGTCTCCGGATCGTCGCGCTCCGCCATCCTCAGCTCCTTGCGATGGGCCCCTTAACGGCTACAACGCCGCGGCCCTCGCCCGCTTCCGCCGCCCGCGCGGCAACGCAGCCGGAATCGCCACACTCAGCGTGAACCAGCACGCCGCGTCATAAGGAATAAACACCGGCTCCCGAATCAGCCGCAGCCAGCTCATCTGCTCGATGTTGACCCAGGAAACCCCCGGCGCCAGGCTCACCACTGCCACCGCCGCCGCCAGCGCAACCGCAAACAACGGCACGCTCAGCCAGATCCCCCGCAGCAGCCGCCGGCCGTCGAACCGCCACGTTGCCATCGAGTAAAGCGCCACGCACAGCACCAGTCCGGTCCACAGAAACACCAGCGCCAGACCCAGCGAATATCCCAGATCGCACAGGGTCGACCACGGCCAGCTCATCTGCCAGAACCGCGCTTCGAAAGCCTCGTTCTGCCGCTGGACCAGCTCCAGTCCCGGTGCCGCAACGCTCCACAGCAGAGCAAACAGCAGCACCGGCCATTGCCTGCGAAGCATCCGCCCATATCCCGCCAGCATTGCCAGCCCTGCCTGCCCCCACAGCCACCGCGTCGAGCGGCCCTCGCCCAGCTCCTCCAGCAGATCCCCGGTCAGCCCAGGATCCGATCCGCCCGGCGTCAGGTGCTCCAGCACCCACACCGCCGCCCCAGCTTTCCGGTTCTCAGTGCGGTTCAGGCTCCGGCTCATGCCCTGCCTCCCTCTCCTTCAGGCAGACTCCGCCACAGCGTCGTCAGTGCCCGCCGTGTCGCCCGCACCTGCCGCATCCCTTCCTTCGTCACCCGAAAGAAGCGTCGCGCCCGCCCGCCCCGCTCCGGCGTCGGTTCGCCTAGGCTCGACGTCACCAGCCCCTTCCCCTCCAGACGCTCCAGCGCCGCGTAAATGCTGCCCAGAGCCACTTCCCGCCCGCGAATCGCCCGCAGCTCCCGCGCCACCGGCACCCCGTACGCCTCATCGCCCAGACGGATCAGCGCCAGCAGCACCATCATCTCCATCTCTCCGAGAAACCCTCGTCCTCTCATTTGTTCGCTATTGTTGAAGAAATTGCGCTCACTCGTCAAGCCCCTCCCAACGCTTTCTCACGGATTCCGGCACCGCCGACCCCCGACCTTCCCGCTGTCCCTTATCGGACACCCCGTTCCACCGCCGAACACACCCGCGTTCACGGAGCACAGAACCAAACGTCAAACCAGTGGGTTAGGCCTCCTCCACTTTGGACCGCAACGTGCCTTCCATCTTCCCGCGACGCTGCAGCTCTCCCGCTCCCGTGCGCCCCGAAGCTGCATAATCAGAAAACCCATCCGGAGGCGCCATGCTGGTCACCCTTGCCCAGGACATTCGCTATGCGCTGCGCCAGTTGAAGAAGACCCCCGGCTTCACAGCCACCGCCGTCCTAACCCTGGCTCTCGGCATCGGCGCCAACGCCGCCATCTTCACGCTGGTCAACGCCGTCCTCATGCGGAACCTCCCCGTCGCCGACCCCTCTACCCTCGTCCGCCTCGGCAACACCGATGACTGCTGCGTCAACAGCGGCGGCACCCCCGACAGCGGTTCCTATTCCCTCTTCTCCACCAATACCTGGCAGCAGCTCCGCAAAAATCTCCCCGAGTTCCAGGACCTCGCCGCGATGGAATCCGGCTTTACCTACCGTCCCGTCACCGCTCGCCGCAGCGGAACCCAGGCGGCCGCCCGTTCCGTCGAAGGCGAATTCGTCTCCGGCAATTACTTCCGCACCTTCGGCCTGCGCCCTCAGGCCGGCCGCCTCTTCACCGACTCCGACGACATCCAGGGCGCGCCCATGGTCGCCGTCCTCAGCTACCAAAACTGGCATGACAATTACGCCGGCGACCCCTCCGTCATCGGCTCCACCTTCTGGATCAACACCAAACCCGTCCTCATCGTGGGCATCGCTCCCCAGGGCTTCTATGGCGACCGCCTCACCTCTACGCCGCCCGACTACTACATGCCCATCCAGTCCATGGACGCCCTTCTCGGCGTCGACTATGTCCCCGACCCCAAAACGCAGTGGCTCTACATCATCGGCCGCCTCCGTCCCGGCACCCAGCTCGGGCCCCTCCAGTCCAAAATCAGCGGCCTCTTTCGCCACATCGTCGCCTCCGACCCCGTCTACTCCGGCGACAAAGGCAAAGTCGTCCTGGCGCATGCCCACATCGTCCTCACCCCGGCGGGCGCCGGCATCCAGAGCCTCCAGGACCAGTACAAGTCCAACCTCCAGATACTCATGTGGATCTCCGCAGTCGTCCTCCTCATCGCCTGCGCCAACATCGCCAATCTTCTGCTCGTCCGCGGCATGAACCGCAAAGCGGAAATGTCGATCCGCACCGCCCTCGGCGCCCAGCGCCGACGCCTCGTCCGCCAGCTGCTCACTGAAAGCCTCGTCCTCGCCGCCATCGGCAGCCTCGCCGGGCTCGGCATCGCCTGGCTTGGATCCCGCGCCCTCCTCGTCATGGCTTTCCCGGGCGACCAAAACGTCCCCATCGACGCGACCCCTTCCCTGCCTGTGCTCTTGTTTGCGTGCGGGCTTTGCCTTGTCACCGGCGTCTTGTTTGGCGTCGCGCCGGCATGGGTCGCCGCGCACACGGAGCCCGCCGACGCCCTTCGCTCCACCTCGCGCAGCACCACCGGCCGAGCCTCTCTGCTGCAGCGCTCGCTCGTCGTCCTCCAGGCCGCGCTCTCCCTCGTCCTCCTCATCGGAGCAGGCCTCTTCGCCCAGAGCCTCGACAAACTGCAGAGCTCCGACCTCCGTCTCGACGCCACCAATCGCACCATCATCCACATCAATCCCCAGGCCGCCGGCTATCTCCCCTCCAAACTCGGCCCGCTCTATCAGGCCTTCCACGATCGCTTCCACGCCATCCCCGGTGTCGTCCACGTCGCCTGGGCCAGCTACACGCCCATGGAGGACAACAACTGGGGCTCCGGCTTCAAGGCCGAAGGCCGCCCCGACAACTCCTTCGGCGCCTCCCGCGTCAGCGTCTCGCCCGAGTATTTTGACGCCGTCGGCACACGCCTCCTTCTCGGACGCGCCTTCACCCAGCAGGACACGCCCACCTCGCCCACCGTCGCCATCGTCAATCAGACCTTCGTCAGGGACGCATTCCCCGCCGGCACCAACCCCATCGGCAAGCGCATCGGGTTTGCCGGTCCCAAAGCTCCGCTCGAGTTTCAAATCGTTGGCGTCGTCGACGACACCGCCTACACCGACGTGCAGTGGAAAGACCATCGCATGGTCTTCTTCCCCATGCTGCAACGGCCTGCCAGCGACAAAGGCCCCATCGACACGGACACCTCCCTCTACGCCGGAGCCATCGTCATCCAGACCTCCCATCCCATGCCCGACATGGAATCCATCGCCCGCAGCACCCTCAACTCCATCAACCCCAATCTCGCCATCGTGAAGTTCCAGACCTTCCAGCAGCAGATCGCCGACCGCTTCACCGAGCAGCGCCTCGTCTCCCGCCTCACCATGCTCTTCGGCGCACTCGCTCTCCTGCTCGCCACCATCGGCCTCTACGGCGTCACCGCCTACACCGTCGCCCGCCGCACCAGCGAGATCGGTCTGCGCATGGCTCTGGGCGCCGATCGCGCCGGCGTCATCGCCGGCGTCCTGCGCGGGGCTCTCCTCCAGACGGCCCTCGGTCTCGCCATCGGCATTCCCGCAGCCCTGCTCTGCGTCCGCTACATTAAGGCCCAGCTCTACGAGATCACCAGCGCCGGCCCTGCGGTTCTCCTCCTGGCCGCTTCCACCCTGGCAATCGCCGCTCTCCTCGCAGGTCTCATTCCCGCCCGCCGCGCCGCCTCCATCGACCCTGCCCAGGCCCTGCGCACCGAATAACCCCGGCCTCGCAGCACAGCGCGCAGACCCCGCCGCGCACCCCCATCCCCGGGCCCAGGACTCGAATCCTCCCGGCATGCCCACATCTCTGCCTCTGCCTGCGTCCCACGCTGATAGACTCGATCCGGCCCGGGGAACCCACGGTTCGCAACCCGCAGAACCCGCACGATCCCCGGAGTTGGCCCGGATCCGCGTGAATATGCGCCACCCCTTTCGAAGAATCTTTCCCGCGATGATGTTCCTCGCGGTCATTGTCGTGATCGGAATCCTCGGATACATGGCCATCGAGAAATGGACTGTCCTGGATTCCGTCTACATGGTCGTGATCACGGTCTTTACCGTGGGATTCGAAGAAGTCCATCCTCTCTCGCCGGCAGGAAGGATCTTCACCATCTTCATTATTGTGGGCGGCGTCGGCAGCGCGATCTATGCCGCCGGACAGGTTGTCGAGATCATTGTTGAAGGCGAGATGACCGGCTATCGCAAGAGGAGAAGAATGGATAAGAAAATCCGGGACATCAAGGATCACTACATCATCTGCGGTTTTGGCCGAGTCGGCCATCAGGTCGCGCGGGACTTTGAGAGCGGGCAGGTTCCCTTCGTAGTCATCGATCCCAGAAAGGAATCCCTGGATGAACTCGAAGCGAAAGGCGTTCCGGTTCTCATTGGCGATGCCACCGACGATGCGGTTTTGATGGCCGCCGGCATCCACGATGCCAAAGGCCTCATCGCCTGCTCCGATTCTGACGTAGCCAATGTCTACATCACGCTCTCGGCGCGCCAGCTCAATGCGGGCCTCAATATCGTCGCAAGAGCAGGCCTCAAAGATACCGAGAAAAAGCTGATCATGGCCGGCGCCAGCCGCGTCATCTCGCCCTATTTCATCTCCGGCGTGCGCATGGCTGCCATGGCCACGCGGCCCGTGGCCGTCGACTTTCTCGACCTGGTCACCCACGACGGCCTCGTGGATTTCAACCTCTTCCAGATCACCATTCCCGCCGGCTCGCCGCTGAGTGGCAAAACCATTGCCGAGGCGGACATCCGCAACACCTCAGGCGCTCTGGTGTTAGCCATTCGAAAACCCGATGGCTCGTTCGATCTGCAGCCGAAGGAAACCTCGAAAATCGACGCGAACGATGTGCTCGTCGTCCTCGGCACGCAGGA
>DASXFH010000091.1:0-16494 GCA_036489655.1 Acidobacteriaceae bacterium
ACTTCACGCGCATGCTGTTTGCGAACGGCTACTCGGTGCCGCTGGACGCGATGAACACGCAGGCGGCGGTGGAATGGCCGGGCGAAGTTCCAGCCGGGCCGCAGCGGGCAGGGAACCTGGCGTGGGGCGCGCCGCCGGCGAGCCCGATGTATAACAACCAGACGAATCCGACCAACCCGACGCTGCCGCCGCTTCCCGAGGAGGGCCCCTCAAAAGGAGCGATCATTGGCGCCAGCCTGGGCGGGGTGGCAGCCATCGTTCTGGTGGCCGTGCTCACGACGCGCCATCGGAGCGGGAACTTCGTGCTGTTCGACAGCGGATGGCAGTTTCAGATGGCGCTGAGCACGCCGCTGACTCTGGATGCAGCGCGCCTGCCGGCGGCATCCTGAGCGGGGCCGTTCTCAGGGGTGACGCGTGTAGTCGCCGCTTTTGCCGCCGGTTTTGCGCTCCAGGCGCACCTCACGAATCGTGATGGCTTTGTCAACGGCCTTGCACATGTCATAGAGGGTGAGCGCGGCGACGGCGGCAGCGGTCATGGCCTCCATTTCGACGCCCGTGGGCGCAGTGGTCACGGCAGTCGCGCGGATGGCGATGCCGCCGGGAGCGGTCTCCATGCGCACATCCACCATGCTGAGCGGCAGCGGATGGCACATGGGGATCAGCTCCGCGGTGCGCTTCGCCGCCTGGATACCGGCGATGCGCGCCACCTCCAAAGGATTGCCTTTGGGATTGTGGGGCAACGCGGCGAGGGCCTCTTCAGAAATGGCGACAAACGCGGAGGCTTCCGCTTCGCGGCGCGTCGCGGGCTTGCCGCTCACGTCCACCATGCGTGCCGCGCCCGCCTCATCGAAATGCGAGAGCTTGCTCATGGGCAACAGGGTATCGCGTCCGGCCATCGGGCCGCGTGCGTAAGCCTGATTATGGTACCTTCTGTGGCTGGGTCTGAAACCGCCTGCCAAGAGCGGCCGAACCGCAGTCCAACTTCTTTGGGAGTGAACAACCAATATGAAAGCAGCGGCCCGCACACTGGCCTGTCTTGTCGTTGCCCTGTCTCTCAGCGCCATGCTGCCGTTGCCCCTCGCAGCGCAGGACGCAGGCACGGCCCAGGAGAATCCCAACTGGTGGAAGAATGCGGTGCTCTATGAGATCTACCCGCGCAGCTTCCAGGACTCAAACGGCGACGGCATTGGCGACCTGAACGGCATCACCTCGCGCCTGGATTATCTGCAGAAACTGGGCGTGGATGCGGTTTGGCTCTCGCCCATCTACCCATCGCCCCAGGTGGATTTTGGCTACGACATCTCCGACTACGAGGCGATCGATTCGCAGTACGGCACCATGGCGGACTTCGATCGGCTGGTGAGCGAGGCGCACAAACGGCACATCGGCATCATCATGGACCTGGTGCTGAACCATACCTCGGACAAGGATCCGTGGTTTGAGGAGTCGGCGAAGTCGCGGACCAATCCCAAAGCGGACTGGTACATGTGGCATGACGCGAAGATGGTGAACGGCAAGCGGGAGCCGCCCAACAACTGGCTGTCGGTCTTTGGAGGCTCCGCGTGGCAGTGGGATGAGGCGCGGCAGCAGTACTACTACCACCGCTTCTACGTGCAGCAGCCGGACCTGAACTGGAACAATCCCCAGGTGCGCAAGGCCATGTACGACGTGGTGCGCTTCTGGATCGACAAGGGCGTTGTGGGCTTCCGCCTGGACGCGATTACGTCGTTGTTTGAGGATCCGCAGTTCCGTGATGAGGAATACATCCTGGGGCCGGACGGCAAACCGCAGATCAACGCCTTCGGCGATAAGGAAGTAAAGACGAACCTGACCGACGATCTGCCGGAAGTGCATGACGTGATCCGCGAGCTGCGCCAGGTGGTCGACCAGACGAAGGGGCGCAAGGTGATCCTGATCGGGGAGACGTACCTGCGCTCCATCAAAGATCTGGACAAGTGGTATGGCGCGAACAACGATGAACTGGACGTGCCGATGGACATGCAGGTGGGCTTCCCGCCGGGACGTCATCCCACACTCGACGTCGCCCGCTTCCGCGCGCGCATCAACGAGGCGGAGACGGAGCTGGGCGGCAAGATGCCGCTGTTTGTCTTCGACAACCACGACAATCCCCGCTGGGATCGCTACATTACCGACGACCACAAAGAAGATGTGGGGCGCGTGATCGCGACTATGCTGTTTGCCTCGCGCGATACTGCGCTGATGTACTACGGCGACGCCATCGGCATGGTGACCACGCCGCCGACGACGAAGGCGGACGTGAAGGATCCCATTGGGATTCGCGGATGGCCCAGGGTGAAGGGCCGGGATGGCGAGCGCACGCCGATGCAGTGGGACGCGGACAAGGATGCGGGCTTCTCGACGGCGGCGAAGACCTGGCTGCCGATTCCGCCCAGCTACAGGACGGTGAATGTGGCGGCGGAAGAGAAGGTGCCGGATTCTCTGCTGCACTGGTACCAGCAGATCATCGCGCTCAAACGGGCGGACCCTGCGCTGCACGATGGCGAAGAGGTCATGCTGAATCCGAACGACGAGCATGTGCTCTCGTGGCTGCGTAAGGGGCCGGACGGCGAGGCGGTGGTGGTGGCGTGCAACTTCACCGCACAGCCGCAGACGGTGAATCTGGATCTGTCAGCGCAGGGCATTCAGGGAACGCACGCGACCACGCTGCTGAAGACGCCGGGTGCGGCCGATCCGGAGTCGCTGCATTCGGTGGCGCTGGGGCCGTACGGGGTGTACATCGGAAAAGTGCAGTAGCTGTTACGAACTGGAGCCCTGCTGCGAGGCGGCGGGGCTCTGCTCGCCGCGCCATGGACAGTGGCGGCATCCCGAGCCGCAGCAATACCCGCGCCGGCGGTGATACGCCTCAGTGAAGACCACATACGGACCTTCGCGGTAGAAGTCTTCGCCTTCGATCGGAGTGCGCTGGGCAGCTGTAGCGTTGGGCGTCGAATCAGGCAAGCGCGCCGCCTTCGAGTTCGGGAGAATCGAAAACGAAAGCGCCGGGGACAGGCATTTCCAGGATTACAGGTTCGGGCGCTGCTTCAGCCAGAGGCAGGGTGACGGTGTTGCCGGCGATGGAGGGCGTGCGGTCGCCGGGGATGACGATGCCGACGAGGTTCATGGGATCGGCCGCGGCCAGGGTGAGCGGGGGCATATCGGCCAGGGTGCGGGTGCGATTCGCGCGCAGGCTTTCGGCGGCTTCGGGCAAGGCAAACTGCTCGCCGCCAAATCCGGAAACAAAGCGGCCGCCGCGGACCAGCCCGCGTGCCTCGATACGGCGGAACATGCCGACCAGCTCGCGCCAGGGCGGGGCGGTGGTTTCTCGGGCGAGCACGTCGCGGAAGACTACGCCGTAGCGTCGCAGCAGCAGGTGGCAGGCGGACTCGACCTGCGCATCGTGACGCACGGCGGCCTGGCTTGCGGCTTCGGGATTGCGAGACGGAGGCAGCTCGAGTCCTGGATCGGGGTCGGCGAGCAGCGCCCAGCGGCCGGAGGCGTGGCGGCCGGCGCCTTTGTTGTGGCCCGCCGCTGAGAAGGCGCGCTTGCGGCGGGGATCGATGAGCAGGCGCAAACTGTCGAAGCCGTCGGCATTGACCAGGCCCGCGGCCACCAGTTCCCACAGGGCGCGGTGGACGTCTTCCGCAGGAACGTCAAGCAGGCGGATCAGGTCGGCGGAGAACATCGCTCCACGTCCAGACAGGCACGAACGAACGCGGTTGGCCAGGTCAGTGAGGCAGGCGTTCAGTGCCGTCTCCGGGATTTGTCGCCGCGAGAGGCACAAATCCATCCAGAGAGCCTCTTCGCGGACAAAAAAGGTGACGGGAGCCATGCTGGTGGGCACCACGCGGCGGGGGCCTCCGCTGGCAGGATCGGCAAAGGCCGGGTGGGGCGAGATGCGTCCCCAGCCGACCGCGCCGGTGAGGCAGAGAGCATCGAGCCAGCGAGGGTCGTAGCCGGCCACGCGCTGCGGCAACAGGGAGCGCTCCCACTCCGCCGCGGGCGCTTCATAGCCTTCGAGCGCGCGCAGAGCGTCGAGGACTCCCTGCTCACCGCTCAGCTGTCGCCGGTCGCCCAGGTGCTGCCAGTCGAGAAGGAACCGCATGTAGACAGCGGGCGTGACGGGCTCGATCTGCTTCCGCAGGGCATTGAGGGTTCGCTTGTGGATGCGCTGCAGGATGCGGCGCTCGCACCACTCCACCTCGACATCCGGAATTGCCGTTTGCCCGGAGCGGCTTTCGAAGACGCCGCGAAGGATGGTTCCGGTCGATTCGAGACGAACCATCTGCGTCCAAATGGCAGCCGAATCGAGGCCAAGCTGCTCGGCCAGCGCGGCGGAAGTGGTTGGGCCGGTGATTTGTGACCATCCCTGACACGTTTTGCGGAGAATGTCACCGCGATCCGGCAATTCAGCACTCATTTTGCACATTTCCACAGCAAATTCCACAGTGGGCCACAACGTGCTAAACCATTCAGTCCGTTCGGCTGCGACGTAATATTCCCGTCCGGCGGCACGGGCGAGGGTGGCGCGGCGGTCACGCTCCAGACGGGCCATGAAAACAGGCCAGTCCCGGGCTCCTGCGTGGTCCAAAATCGACGTGGGAACCACGACCAGGGCGCAGAGAAGGTCGTGCAGCTCGTGTTCGTCGCGGATATCGGGCCATACCTCCGCGCGGACTTCGGCGATCGCCTCGGGCGAGAGCCGGCCGGCTTCGCCAAGCACGGCATCGGGCAGAACGCCGCGCAACTGGACGGCCCTGGCGCGGCGCTCCTCCAGTCCGGCATCGTCGAGGAAGGCATACGGGTTGGCGTTAATCAATTCGTGGGAAAAGGCCGATGGAGTTGTCGTGTCGACGGCCACACAGCGAATCTGTCCTGCGTGCATGGCGGCCAGGACGGCCTTCAGGCCTTCGAGATCCATGGCCTCCTGGAGAACGTCGCGCATGACTTCCTGGACCAGGGGATGGTCCGGAATCTGGATGTCGCCTTCGATGTTCTCGAAGCACGCAGCCGCCTGGGGAAAGACGCTGGCGAGCAGATCGTCGCTGCGCATGCGCTGAATCTGGGGAGGGACTTTCTTTCCCTTCTGGAACCGTAACAGTTGCAAACTGCGGCCGGCATCCCAGCGCCAGCGGGTTTTGAAGATGGGCGAGGCGAGCGAGGCCTGCTCCAGCAGCTCGGTCACGGTTTCGGCGGTCAGAAAATGGAAGACGTCGCTGAGGGGGAAGCTGTGCTGCTCGGCGAGGCAGATGTTCAGCCCGTTATCCGTGGCGGCGGCCTGCAGCTCGAAATTGAAACCGCGACAGAAGCGTTTGCGCAGCGCGAGGCCCCAGGCCTTGTTGATGCGCCCGCCGAAGGGCGCGTGCAGGATGAGCTGCATGCCGCCGCCTTCGTCAAAAAATCGTTCAGCCACAATGGTTGTGACAGAAGGCACGACCCCCAGGACTGCGCGGCCTGCGACCACATAGCCAATCAGTTGTTCGGCGCCGGCATCGTCCAGGCCGCATTCATCTTTCAGAAAAGCTGCTGTGGCGCCTATCTCCGGCATGGCCTGGCTGATGTAGCCGGGCAGTGCATTGCGCGTGCGGCGATCGATCTCCTCGCGCAGTTCGGCGAGGGACTCCGACAGCTCTCGGGTACGCTGCGGGGCTTCGCCGAACCAGAAGGGCAGGGTGGGGGGCGCGCCGTGGGCGTCTTCGACGAGGACGCGGCCGGCCGTCTCGATGCGCTGAATGCGCCAGCTGGAGTTGCCCAGCTGGACCACATCGCCGGGCGAGGAATCCACGGCGAAATGCTCGTCCAGTGTGGCGATCTGCACGCCTTCCGGCTGCAGGATCACGGGAAAAATCGCTGCATCGGGAATGGCGCCGCCATTGGTGATGGCCGTGGTGCGCGCGCCACGGCGAGCCTGGATGCGCCCCTGCACGCGATCGCGGAGCAGGTAGGCGCCGTAACGTCCGCGGCTGGACTCGATGCCTTCGCTGAGCAGGCAAAGAGCCTGGTCGAAGCTCTCCCACGAGAGATCTCGATACGGTTGCGCGCGCCGGAAAACCTCCCACAGGGCGCGTTCTTCCCAGGGTTCCGCGGAGCAGGAGGCGACCATCTGTTGCAGCAGCACGTCGAAAGGCTGCGGGGGAATCTCCAGTCGATCCAGCACTCCGGAGCGCATGGCGCGGATCAGCGCAGCCTGCTCCATCAGGTCGTCGCGGGTGACGGCAAAGAAGCGGCCCTTGGGGATGGCACCACGCCAATGGCCGGCGCGGCCCACGCGCTGCATGCCCACGGAGATGGCGCGCGGCGACTGAATCTGGCAGACCAGATCCACGGTGCCGATATCGATGCCCAGTTCCAGTGACGCGGTGGCGATGAGTACGCGAATCTCGCCACCCTTCAGGCGGCGTTCGGCATCGAGGCGCAGCTTGCGCGACAGGCTGCCGTGATGGCAGGCAACATTCTCTTTGCCCAGCCGTTCGCCCAGCGCGAAGGCCAGGCGTTCGGCCATCTTGCGCGTGTTCACGAACACCAAAGTCGAGCGATGCTCAAGGGTCAGCTCCGTCAGCCGGTCGTAGACGCTCTCCCAGATGGCCATGGTGGCAACGGAGCCCAGCTCATCGGTGGGGACTTCAATGGCCAGATCGAGTTGCCGGCGCTCTCCGGCCTGGACGATGCGGACTTCGTCGCCGCGGGCGCCGCCGAGGAACTGTGCCACCAGCTCGATAGGATTCTGGGTGGCAGAGAGGCCAATGCGTAATGGTTTCGGATACGAAAGCAGGCTGGCTCCGGCCAGCAACGCGTTTTCGCCGGAAACGAGCGCGTCCAGCCGTTCAAGGCTCAGGGACAGGTGAGAGCCGCGCTTGTCGTCGGCTATGGCGTGAATTTCATCCACGATGACGGTGTGGACGCGCCGCAGGTGCTCGCGGCTTTGCTGAGCGGTGAGCAGGATGTAGAGCGATTCCGGGGTGGTGACCAGGATGTGGGGCGGCGTTTTCAGCATGGAGCGGCGCTCCGCCGCCGGGGTGTCCCCGGTGCGGACGGCGGCGCGCACGGGTGGGCAGAGGTAGCCGCGCTCCAGGGCCAGCTGCTGGATTTCCCGTAGCGGCGTCTCAAGGTTCTTCTGCACGTCGTTGGAAAGTGCTTTCAGCGGCGAGATGTAGACGACCTCGGTCGCGCAGCCGAGGCGCCCGTCGAGAGCCTTGCGGATGAGCCCGTCGATGCAGATGAGGAAGGCGGCCAACGTCTTGCCTGACCCGGTGGGCGCGGAAATCAGGACCGGCTGCTGTTGCAGAATCACGGGCCAGCCCGCTTCCTGCGGCTCGGTCGGCGTGCCGAAGCGCCGCACGAACCACTCCTGGACGAGCGGATGCGCCCACGCAAGGCTCTCGGGAATGGACAGGTCCGGGAGGTTCTCCGGGACTGGGGTCACCGGGGACAACATCTGCTCATTCTACCGCGGATTTTCGTTTCTTCTTCGCCCTGCGGTTCCGCGAGATTTCCTTTGAATTCCGTTGTGGGGTGCGCGTACACTGCGTCATCCCCCAAGGAGGCTGTATGGGTAAGATCAACAGCGGCCGCTGGATTTTGGGTGGCGTGGTTGCAGGTATTGTTATCGACATCCTGGCCTATCTCGTGGACGGCATCATGCTGGCTCCGCGCTGGGCCCACGATATAGTCCGGCTCGGGCGTCCCGAGTTCACTTCCCGCCAGTTGTTGCTGTTCAACCTGATCGGCATCGGCATCGGCCTGCTGGCGGTCTGGGTGTACGCGGCCATCCGGCCCCGCTTCGGCGCGGGCATGCGCACGGCTATTTACGCAGGCATCGCGGCGTGGGTGGCTACGGCTCTGCTGCCGAATGCGACCCTTATGTGGGTGACGGGTCTGTTCAACAATCACCTGACGCTGTACACCACGGCCGGAGCGTTGATTGAAATCGTGGTGGGCACTGTGATCGGCGCGGCTGTTTATCGGGAAGAAAGCGCGGCCGAGGCGAGTGCGGCGGCCGGGCAGCGACCGCAAACGGCACGAGCCTAAGCCACCGGCGGTGATTCGCCGGGATTTTCAACAGGACAAATGAGCCGGGCTGCATCCCGGCGAGGCGAAGTTGTGTTCTGAAAGCGGAGGCGGCGCGGGTTCCGCCTCCGTCTTTGAAGCGTCTCGTGCATGTCCTGCAGGCAGCGAAGCAAGCCTGCGCGTGCTCTTCCCCTGGGGAACCGACCGTCTTCAGCGCCTCACCGCAGCCCCGTCAGCCCACGCACAGAGTCGAGCAGCTTCTGCGGGTCGTAGCCGATGCCATCCTTGAAGACGGTCTCCACCTTCTCCACATCGGCAATGTGCTCGGCGGGATTGCCGTCGACAACCACCAGATCCGCTGCACGGGCAGGCGCGATGGTCCCGAACCGGCCGGCCTGGCCAAGCCAGCTTGCGCCATTCTCTGTCGCGATGTGGATCGCTTCTTCCGGGGTAAAGCCCGCCTCGACCAGCAGCTCCAGGTTGCGCTGGTCGCCGAAGCCCGGCAGCACGCCGCCGTAGCCGGTTGGATCGCAGCCGGCCATCAGCAGGCCGCCCTGCTTCACAAAATCACGCTCGAACTGCATTTCCATGGTGAGCAGTCGTGCCCACACCGAGGAGCCGGCGTGCTCGGCGATCGCAGCGCGAGTGGCCGCGTAGCTGCCCCAGGCATCCGGCAGCAGCGCCGTGCGGGCCCGCATCTCCTCGCTCATCGGCGGGCGGTTCGGCACAAGGCTTTCGAAGATGGCCAGGGTCGACGTGATGGCGACATGGTGCGCGATCAGATCGCGGATGGTGCCCTGGATTTGCGGTCCTTCCACGTCCATCTTCGCCAGTTCCAGTTGGGGCGGGCGCTGGCCGGGGCAGACGCCTTCTTTCTTCCGCGAATAAAACTCCGTGTCCACCGCGAGACCGTGCTCCAGGTTGTCGATGCCCAGCGAGGCCGCCTCCTTAAAGCCCACAGCGCACAGGTGGCCGGTAACTTTCAGCCCGTGTGCGTGAGCGCGATCGATGGCGGCCTTCAGTTCGGCTGGGGTGATGTGCATGTAGCCCTTATAGGAGGTCATGCCCTCGGCGGCCCAGTAGTCGACCGTCCGCGCCGCATCGTCGGGGCCGGTGAGGGTGTGGAGCTGCGGGCCCAGCGACGGCGCGCCTTCCAGATAAGGGCCGGTGAGAAACAGCTTTGGCCCCGGCATCAGGCCGGAATCAATGTCCTGTTTGATGGAAATGTCGGTGTAGGGCTCCAGGCTGCCGGCCGTTCGCGCCGTCGTAACGCCACCCGCCAGGTAGAGCCGCGGCGCGCTGTCGGCCATCTCGCCATAAAGGGGCAGCAGCCCGGGACCTCCGTCGGGCAGCGGGTAGAACAGGTGCTCGTGCATGCCCACCAGTCCGGGAAAGACCGTTTTGCCAGACAGGTTCAGGACGGTCGCTCCCTCGGGCATGGGCGGGGCTGCAAACGACATGCCCGCAAAGCTGATTTGGCCATTCTCGATGATGATTTCCTGGTCGTCGCGAGCCGGCGCTCCGGTGCCATCGATGATGCGAACGTGCTCGAGTACCAGAATGGGCGCATCGATCTTGACGAAAGGCTTCAGCGCCTCCGGCACCCGCGGGGTTGGAGCGCTCGGCTCCTGGGCCATACTCGCCCCACTTAAAAAAAGGCACAAGACCGCTATGGCAATGCGCTGCATGCTCACTCTCCGCGGGGGACCCTCCCACTATCCGGCCGGGGGCGGGAAGCGTCAAGCGGGATCGCACCAGCCAACGGGATGGCGGAGCCGCCGGCAAGTGCGGCTTGGAGGCGCAGGCGGGTGCTGGTTACACTCGGGTGAGCCCATGCCGGAACTGCCTGAAGTCGAAACCATCGCCAACGGCGTCCATCGGCGCGTTCACGGCGACACGATCGTGTCCGTCTGGTTCAGCCACTATAAGGAGCCGTTCAAGACGCCGCCGGCCCCCATGGAGGCGGCGCTCACAGGGCTCCGGATCGTTCGCGTCGCTCGCGTGGGCAAGCACGTCGCCTTCGATCTCGCGCCGAAGGCGGGGCGAAAGATCGCGGTGCAGTGGATTGTGCATCTGGGCATGACGGGGCGACTGCTGGTCTGTGCCGCTGACGTTCCGGTGCCGGCGCACACGCATGCGATTCTGCGGCTGGCCTCGGGCCAGGAGCTCCGCTTTGTCGATCCGCGGCGCTTTGGCCGGCTCGCCCTGCACCCAGTGGAGAAAGGCGCTTTCGCGGGCCCGGGCAGCGAGCCGCTCACGATCGCTCCCGGCGACTTTGCAGCGCTGTTCCGGGGACGCAGGCTGGCCATTAAGGCGGCTCTGCTGAATCAGTCTCTGCTGCACGGCGTCGGGAACATCTACGCCGACGAGAGCCTCTTTCGCGCCGGCATTCGGCCAACGCGACGGGCGGGCCGGTTAAGCCGGGAGCAGCTCGACCGGCTGCTCACCGCTCTTCGGGGAGTCCTGCGCCGGGCGATCCAGGCAGGCGGCTCCTCCGTCTCCGATTATGTCGATGCGGACGGAGTGGAAGGCTTCTTTCAGATCCAGCACCGGGTGTACGCCCGGGAAGGGCTGCCCTGCCGGGTATGCGGGACGCCCATCCGCCGGATCGTGGTGGCCGGACGCGGTACCCACTTCTGTCCCCATTGCCAGAAATGACGATGATTTCGACTCTGGATTTATGAATTTGTGGACTGATGCGGTGCTGTTCTACGGGAATCAGAATGGCGGAGCCGTCTGACCCTCGCTTAAACGATTGATTTCACTCGCCGATTCAAACGGCACGAGAATTGCAAATTCTCTCAGTGCCAGCGACGCATGCGCCCCGGAAACGGGGACGTGCGACACAAAGAGATTTCCGGCCGACGAGAGCAATATCCTTCGAGATTCTGCCCCGGCCGGAATGAAAGACCAGTCCTAATCCGTCGTTACGTTGATTTGGATGAAGGGCAATTCAGGGAGGCCAGTGACTGGCCGTCACATGGAAAAGCCATCCGGGGCTCCGGGTGGCTTTTCTGTCTGTTAGCCAGGATCTCCACAGTAACCGCCTTGCATCGGTCCCCAAAGTACCCGCATCAAAACACTTGTCAGGCCCAGGCTTCGGGGGTAGTATATTCTTTACCTATCGAGCGGCTGATGCCACGTTGGTGATTCCGCGAGGCTCGTCGCTATTCTCGAGAGTCAGGTATCATTCCTGGAAGTTTTCTCCGCCGTCGCTCCGCCGTCAGAGGAGAAACTCCGGGTTGTGAAGGTTGAACCAGAATTAGACGGCAACTCAAGTACGTTCCGTTGATCGGCGCGGTATTCGGTTGCGTTCCCCCTGCTTTTGCGGGAGGCCCTGGCGGCCACCCCACAGCAGGCGAGGAGCCCAGCATTTTCTCGCACCGCACCCAATCCTTTCCGGACTCGTGCGTCGGATCGCATCCCGCACGTTTAGTCCGGAGTTGACGACGAAACCGTTCCCGAGTCCCGGAAGATCCGGTCCGTTGCCAGTATTTCCGCAAGGGCAGCAGGCCGACCCGGCAGAACCGATGAGGAAACAGGAACCCGAACCCCCAGGATTACCGCACCAGGAAGTGCACGCATGACAACAGAGCAGAACCAGCCTCAGCCTCCGGCCGACTATCCGCCCCAGGCACAAGCCTCCAATGCGGGGCAGTCCGAAGGACAGGGCGCACACCGCCGCCGCCGTCGCAGGCGGAAGAACAAGCGCGGTGGCGCCAGCCCGGCCAACGGGCAGAATGCGCAGCCTGCCCAGAATCAGCAGGCCCCGCCGCAGCCCCAGGCTCACGTCCACAAGGCGAAGCCCCCCAAGCCCCAGCCTTCCAGCCAGCAGCGGTTCTTTAAGAACAACGGCAACGGGCAGCAGCAGGGCGGTGGCGGAGGCCGGCGTCGCAATAAGCCGCGGCGCGAGCGCGTCTTCGTCGGCCCCATGGACCACAGTTACCGCACCGTGAACGGGAATGTGGCCGATTCGCCGCCGTCCACGATCGAGTTCCGCAACGGTAACGGCCATTACGCTGAAAACGCCGCCGCCTGGGAACCGCCTCCGCCGCCCGTCCGCGAGGACGCGCCGGTGCGCATCTACCTCTTTATCGAGGACCTGTTCTTCTTCGCCAAGATCAACGAGACGGCGCGCAAGCTCGGCATCAAAGTCGCCTTTGTGAAGAACGAGCCGGAGACCATCGCCCGCATCGTCGAGGCGCCGGAAGACGAGAAGCCGTCGCTGATCGTCTTCGATCTGAACAACACGGCGGCCAAGCCCATGACCCTGATCCCGAAGTTCAAGACTAAGCTGAAGAAGGGAACTTCGGTCATCGGCTTCCTCTCGCACCTGCAGGGCGATCTGAAAGCCAAAGCGGTGGAAGCGGGCTGCGACATCGTAATGCCGCGCTCGGCCTTCTCGCAGAACCTGCCCACGCTGCTGCGCCGCCACGGGCTCGATGAGGAAGAAGAAGCCGAATACGCGATGTGAGCGGGATCGTCCCTGGAACAAGCCCCGGCTGCGGCCGGGGCTTTTATTTGCGTACCCACCGGCATTCAGCACCGTCACCGTGACCGCCGCCTCCGACATCGGATCGTGCAATAACCCGCCCCGCTCCCGGCGCATCCATCCTGAGTGCGGCATCTTCGCGGGCGCCGCGCCTGATCGCGCAATGAATCTCCCCGTCCATCCACCCGTCCTGCCCATGCTCGCCAAACGCGTGGAGGAGATACCGCCGGCGGGCGCCTTCCTCTTCGAGCCCAAATGGGACGGCTTCCGCACCCTCGTCTTCCGCGACGGCAAGGAAATTCTTCTGCAGAGCCGCGACGAAAAATCGCTGAACCGCTATTTCCCGGAGCTGCTCGATCCCCTGCGCGAGCAACTGCCTGCCCGCTGCGTGCTCGACGGAGAAATCGTCATCGCCCGCGAGGGCCGCCTCGATTTTGACGCGCTCCAGCTTCGCATTCACCCTGCCGCTTCGCGCGTGCGCCTGCTATCAGAGCAAACACCGGCTTCCATCGTCCTCTTCGATCTGCTCTGCGAAGGCAAAACCGACCTGCGCGATTTGCCTTTCGAAAAGCGCCGGGCACGGCTGGAAAAAGTTCTCGCCTCGGCCCAGGACCCGCTCCACCTCACGCCCGCCACGGGCGATCGCGCTGTCGCTCTCGACTGGTTTCGCCGCTTCGAGGGCGCCGGCCTCGATGGCGTTGTGGCCAAGCCGCTGACCGGCGTCTACGAGCCCGACAAGCGCGTCATGCTCAAAATCAAGCACGAGCGCGACTGCGACTGCGTCGTTGCCGGTTTCCGCTGGTACAAGGGGAGCCACGGCAAGGCCATCGGATCGTTGCTGCTCGGCCTCTACGATGACGCGGGCGTCCTGCAGCACGTGGGCGTCTGCGCCAGCTTCACGACGGAAAAGCGGCGCGAGCTGGTGGGATTCCTGGAGCCCTGGCGCAAAAATGCGCTGGCCCACCATCCCTGGAGACACTGGGCCGATTCAGGCGCGAATGGGGGCGACGGCGAGCACCGCATGCCCGGTGGCCAAAGCCGCTGGAGCCAGGGCAAGGACCTCTCCTGGGAGCCGCTGCGCCCCGAACGGGTCGTCGAGGTCGCCTACGAGCACATGCAGAGCGGCCGCTTTCGCCACATGGCCCGCTTCCGCCGCTGGCGCGACGACAAGAGGCCCGCCGACTGTACCTATGCCCAACTTGAAGTCGTGCCGCCCCAGGAAGTGAAAGCCATCTTCCCCCGCGCACGCTGAACGTCGCCGGAGAACCGCACGACCGGCGGATTTGGATGCGCCTCATCCGCGCAGGTTCATGTAACCGCCATCCAGTGGATAATTCCCGCCGGTGATGAAGCTGGCCTCGTCCGAGCACAGCCACACCGCCAGGTTGGCCACTTCCTCTGGCTCCGCCATCCGCCCGATCGGCTGCGCCTGGCCGAGGACCTCCATCATTTCCTTCTCGCGCCCCGGATAGTTCTTCGCGACAAACCCATCCACAAACGGCGTATGCACGCGCGCCGGCGAAATCGCATTGCAGCGAATGTTGTCCTTCATATAGTCCCGCGCTATGGAAAACGTCATCGCCAGTACTGCGCCCTTGGTCGTCGAGTAGGCAAAGCGATCCGGCAGCCCCGCGATGGCCGCAATCGACGCCATGTTCAGAATCACGCCGCCACCCTGAGCCTTCATGCGCTCCACCACCGCCCGCGTGCACAGATAGACGCTCCGCACGTTGATGCGCATCAGCCGGTCGAAATCCTCTTCACTGGTCGAAGCCACCGTTCCCACGTGCGCCACGCCTGCGTTGTTGACAAGAATCCGTACGGTCCCGCGCGCAAAGATTCCGTCAAACGTCGTCTGCACGCTGGCCGCATCCGACACATCGCCCACGTGCGCCTCCGCCGCCCCGCCCGCTGCCCGAATCGCCTCCGCCGCTGCCTGCGCGCCCGCCTGGTTCACGTCCACGATGTGCACTGGCGACCCCTCGCGGGCGAAGGCGTGCGCAATCGCAAGGCCAATGCCGCTGGCGCCGCCTGTGATCACGGCCCTTCGGCCACTCAGCTTCCCGCCTTGTTTCCCCGTCATCCGATTCCCGCCTTTGCCCGCGCGCTCACCCTGCGCGCGCAACGTGCCGAACCAGCCATGGTAATCTCCTGGCGATGGCGCCATCCATTCCGCCCTCATCTTCAGGTCGGTATCCGCAAAAATCCAGGGCTGTGCAGCGCAGGGGCCTCGCCCCGTCTATCCTGATCCTCGTAGGAGGACTTGTCCCCGTTGAGTGACCTGCGCATCACCGGCGTCCGCGTCATCGATTTGCGTTTCCCGACCTCGCGCGAAAGCATCGGCTCCGACGCCGTCAATAAAGATCCCGACTACTCCGCCGCTTACTGCATCCTCGAGACCAATGAGGATCTGCGGGGCTACGGCCTCACCTTCACCCTCGGACGAGGCACCGAGCTGTGCTGCGAGGCGCTGCGCTATCTGTCGCGCTGCGTCCAGGGTCGCACCCTCGCTTCTATCACCGACGACTTTTGCGCCTTCAGCCGCGAGCTTACCGGCGACACGCAATTCCGCTGGCTCGGCCCGGAGAAAGGCGTCATCCACCTTGCAGCCGCCGCGCTCATCAATGCTGTCTGGGACCTCTACGCCCGCGCCGAAAATAAGCCGCTGTGGCTGCTGCTGGCCGAGATGGAGCCCGAGCGCATCGCCAGCGTTATCGACTTCCACTACATCTCCGACGCGCTTTCTCGCCAGGAAGCCATCGCGCTCCTCGAAGAGCGCCGCGCCGGCATTGACGACCGCCTCGACCTGCTCCGCACCCAGGGCCTGCCCGCCTACACCACCTCCGCCGGCTGGCTCGGCTTCAGCGACGAGAAGATTGGCCGCCTGTGCGATGAAGCCATGGCTGCCGGCTTCACTCACTTCAAGCTCAAGGTCGGCGGCAATCCCGACGACGATCGGCGCCGCGCGCATATCCTCCGCTCAAAAATCGGCGATGCCCGCTTTCTCATGATGGACGCTAACCAGAAATGGGACGTGGAGGAAGCCATCCAGCGTACCCGCGAGCTCGAGCCCTTCAACCCGTGGTGGATGGAAGAGCCCACCAGCCCCGACGACATCCTCGGCCACGCGCGCATCCGCCGCGAAACCGGCGTCCGCATCGCCACCGGCGAACACTGCCAGAATCGCATCATGTTCAAGCAGCTCCTGCAGGCCGAAGCCATCGACGTTTGCCAGATCGACAGCTGCCGCCTCGCCGGCGTTAACGAGAACCTCGCCGTCATCCTGATGGCCGCCAAATTCAACATCCCCGTCTGCCCGCATGCCGGCGGCGTGGGTCTCTGCGAATACGTGCAGCACCTTTCCGCCTTTGATTTTCTGCGTGCTTCGGCCACTCTCGAAAACCGCGTCGTCGAATTCGTCGACCACCTGCACGAGCATTTCGTCGACCCCGTCCGCATGGAAGAAGGTCACTACCGGCTTCCCGCGAAGGCCGGCTACAGTGCAGAAATCTTCCCTGACACTCTGCGCGATTACAGCTATCCCGACGGCCGCATCTGGAGAAACGCATGAAGCTGATCTCGTTCGCCTTCTTTTCCGACCCCACGCCGCGCCCTGGCCTGCTGGTGGGTGACGAAATTCTTGACCTCACGCCGCTCGGGGTTCCCGATACGGTGAGTGCGATTGCCGTCGGCGCCACGGCTCTCCGCCAGGCCCTTGAGATGCCGGAGACGTCGCGCATTGCCCGTACCGGTACCCGCCTCCTCGCTCCCATCCCGCGCCCGCCGCGCATCTTCTGCGTCGGGCTGAATTACCGCGACCACGCCATTGAGTCGAAGATGGAGATCCCCAAAGTCCCCACGATTTTTCTCAAGCTTCCTTCGGCCGTCATCGGCCCGGAAGAGACCGTCCGCATCCCCGCAATGACGCAGCAACCCGATTACGAAGTCGAGCTGGCCCTCGTCATCGGCAAAGCCGG
>DASXFH010000128.1:0-8327 GCA_036489655.1 Acidobacteriaceae bacterium
CTTGGATGAACCATTTTTTGTGCGATATTCTTGGCTCCCATGGCTTCAACCGTCTGGAAAGGCTACATCTCGTTCGGTCTCATTTCGGTGCCGATCCGTCTGTTCGTCGCCGCGCGCGAACAGCACATCAGCTTCAATCAGATCCACTCCGTTTGCGGCACGCGCATTCGCCAGCAGATCTTCTGTCCTCACTGCGAGCGGATCGTCGAGCGCAGCGAAATCGCCAAGGGCTATCCCGTCGACAAAGACAACTACGTCATCGTCACCAATGAGGAGCTGCGCGCGCTGGAGGCGCAGTCGTCAGAGACGATGGAAATCGTGCAGTTCGTCAAACTCCCCGATGTCGATCCGCTCTATTACCAGACCTCCTACTTCAGCGTGGCGGAAGATCCAGGCCGCAAGGCATACTCGCTCATCCACAGGGGCATGCAGCAGCTCAACCTGGGCGCGATCGCGAAGATCACGCTCCACCAGCGCGAACAGATTGTGATGATTCGCCCCTTCGAGCAGGGACTGGTGCTGCACACGCTCTACTATCCCGAAGAAATCCGCGCCGTAGCCGAGTATGACAATCAGACCGAAGTCGGCGTGCAGAAGGCCGAGCTCGATTTGGCCGAGCAGTTCATGAAGCAGCTCACCGCCGAGTTCCACCCTGAGAATTTCGCCGACGAGTACGAGAACCGCGTCGAGCAGCTCATCGAAAGCAAGCAGGGCCAGGCCGCAGTGCCCGGCAAGCAGCCGAAAAAGAAGCTGGCCCCGGTCATCGATCTCATGGACGCGCTGCGTAAAAGCATGGAGCAGCAGCCCGGGCCGCCCGAAGAAGTTACGGCGAAAAAGCCTCCACAACCGGCGACGCCGCAGAAGAAGCGCAAAGCAAGCTAACTGCTGCTGTGGCGTCTTGCCGCCCCGCTTAGTCTTTCCGCAGCGCCTGCTCAATCGCCGCTCCGATCTCCACGGCCCTGCGTCCTCGCACCACAATCGTCTTGTTGCGCCCGTGTTCTCCGCTTGCGATTTCAATCTGCGATCGCGCCACCCGCAGCCATTTCGCCAAAAAGTCAATCAGCGCGGCATTGGCCCGCCCCTCCACGGGAGGCGCCTGCACCGCGATTTTCAGCGCTGCCTGGGAGCCCTCGCGCAGCACGCCTGTCATGGCGCTCCGGCTCGCGCGTGGGGCCACGCGCACCCGGAATCGCGCTCCCTCCGGAGTGTCTCGTACCGGAAAGTCCACAATTATCCCGGTCTCGAGCGGCCGCCGAAGAGTGCGGTCCCCACCCGCACCAGAGTCGCGCCCTCTTCGATCGCAATCTCAAAATCGCCGGACATACCCATCGAAAGCTCGCCAAAACTGAGACGCGGAAACTCAACGCTCCACTTTTCCCGCAGCGAGCGCAGCCGGCGAAAGCAGCCCCGCGCGCTCTCAGGGTTTTCATCCAGCGGCGCAATAGTCATCAGGCCCAGCATGGCCAGATTCGTCCAATTCGGCAGCCGCTCCAGCAGCGATCGCGTCTCGGAACCGTCCGGATCCAGTCCGCTCTTCGTCGCCTCTTCGCTGAGTTTGATCTCCAGCAGAATCGGCAGCCTCTTTCCCAGTTTGCCGGCCGCGTCGTTCAGGCGCTCCGCCAGCCGCAGGGAGTCAACGCTGTCAATCCCGTCAAAGATTTCCGCCGCCTTAGCGGACTTGTTCGACTGCAGGTGTCCTATCAGGTGCACTTCCGCGCCGGTCGCCCCCATCGTCCGCAACTGCTCCCGCTTGGTCTCGAACTCCTGCACCCGATTTTCGCCAAACAGCGCCACACCCGCAGCCAAAGCCTCTGCCAGAGCTTCGGCGGGATGCACCTTGGAGACGGCCATCAGCCGCACCTGATCCACAGACCGCCTCGCGCGATGGCAGGCAGTTTCGATCCTCCCCTGAATAACGGCAAGCCTCTGCGCAAACAAACTCACATCTCTATCGTAGGCGAAGTTTCGGAAAAGAGAGCCCCCGGCTAACGCTCGGAATGGCGCCATTTGGCGTCCTGCGCCTCGCTGCCGGAACAACACCGCTCGCCGACGCGCGCATCTCTCAGCCCAGTTACCCGAAATCAACGTCCCCACGGAGGCTGTCCCACAGCAAGATGCGTACTGTCGTTTTGGTCCGAGCATTTTTAAAAGGACCGCAGGTGGAAGCTCGTTGCCAGATGCTGGCCATGAAGGAATGGGGCGGGAACTCCGGCCAGGTCCGCTATTCTCGCTGCTGCGTGCTCGATGCTCCCGCGGAGATCCCGGACGGCGCATATACCGTCTTCTTTGACCGGCACTCTGTAGCCGCGATCCGGCAGGGCGGCCTCTGGCTCCCCGAGGATCGGGCCGAGCCGCTGCCTCCCAGAGAGTGCCCCGATTCGCAGCAGGAGCCTGCCTTCCGCATGGAAGACGCCATCGAAATTCTTCCGCTGCTGAAGAACGACGCCGCCTGAACGCCTCAGCTCAGGTGATAGAACGCTCCCAGAATTACTCCAAAGACCACGTGCGAGACGATGATGGCCAGCGGCGTCTGGACCCCATAGTGCAGTGCCAGAAAGCCCGGCGGCTCCAGCGCCCGTTTGGCCGTGGGACCGTAGTGGTCGCTGGCCATTCGCGGATGCACGCTGGGCAGCACCGTCATCACGACGGTCAGTACGAAGATTGCGTGGGCCAGACCGAGCACAGCGCCGATCCACCATCTCGCGCTGTGCAGCGATTCGAAGATGGCCGCATAAATCAACGCATACACCAGGCCCAGCGCTCCATGAATCAGCAACCCATAGACTTTTGCCCGGTCGCGGCCCGGCGTCACCGCCTGCCCCAGCACGTCGGGGAAGCTCATACGCGTTAAGCCCAGTCCCTGCGCGCCCGCGCTCAGCGTGGTCAGGGCAATCGTCGCAACAAAGCCCCACAACAACCCACTCGCCCAGTTCACGCCGCACTCTCCCGGAAGCCGCCAGCCGAGCGGCTCTTGTTTTGTTCCAGGCGCTTCCGGTCCTGTTCCTCCAGCGCCAGAGCCGCGCTGATCAGTCCCACGTGCGTGAAAGCCTGGGGAATGTTGCCCAGAGCATCCCCGGTTTCAGGGTCCACTTCCTCTGACAGCAATCCGACCGGACTGGCGTACCGTAGTTGGTCGCGGAACAGCGCGTGCGCCTCCTCCAGGCTGCCTCCGCCCATCGCCAGATATTCCACCGCCCAATATCCGCAGGCGCCGAACGCGCCTTCTTCGGGCTCACGCTTGTAGCGATACAGCAGTCCCTCCCCAGCTCCCAGCCGCTCCATCACTCGCCTGGCCGTCGCCTGCATGCGCGTTGAATCGGCCCGCTCAAAGCCATGCCAGGCAATCCGCAGCAGGCTGGCATCCACCTTCTCTCCATCCAGCGTCTTGGTGTAGCTGCGCAGCCCCGAGTTCCAGGCCCTCTGCTCGATCTGGTGACGAATTCGCTCCCGCTCCAGCAAAAATTCTTGGTTGGGAATTCCGGTCAGCAGGCCCTTCTTCTCCAGCCGCAGAAGCCGGTCGAGCGCTGTCCAGCACATCAGCCGTGAATGGGTATGGTTCTTGCCACCCGATCGGCGCTCCCACATCCCGCGGTCGGGCTGGTTCCAGTGCTTCGCCACGTACTTTCCGAATCCGATCAGAGCCTTCTGCGCCGTCCGGTCCAGATGCCCCTGATGTTCGGCAAATTGTGCCGCGGCCTCCACCACGTCGCCGTACGTATCCAGCTGGAACTGATCGCGGGCGCCGTTGCCCAGCCGCACCGGCCGCGAGCCGCGATAGCCTTCCAGATGCTCCAGAGCGGTTTCTTTTGGCGCCGTCCGGCCGTACAGATCGTACAGAACGCGCAGCTTCGGCTGGGTCAGCCGGGTGCTGTGCAGCATCCACGAAACAAAGCTCTCCACCTCGTCGACGTACCCCAGGCCCAGCAGCGCTCGAACCGTCAGCGACGCATCCCGCAGCCAGCAAAACCGGTAATCCCAGTTGAGCGAGTCGTGAACACGCTCGGGCAGGGAAGTCGTCGCCGCGGCGGCAATCGCTCCCGAAGGAGCAAAGGCCAGAAGCTTCAGTGCCAGCAAGCTTCGCTCCACCTCGTTACGATAGGGCCCTCGATATTGCGACGAGCTCAGCCAGTCGCGCCACCACTGCACCGAACGATCGATGGCGGCGTGGGCATCCTCGCCCACTGGCGGCAGCACTGCGGGAGCCTCCTCTGCATAGCTCAGCGAGAAATGCAGCACATCGCCTCGCCGCAGGCGGATCTCTGCCGTCGCTCCATCGGCTTCGGCCTGCAGGGGCGCGCTCGAGCGCAGCCACCCCACCCCCCGTCCTAACCGAACTCGCAACCCCAGCCGTCCTTTGTCTTCCACCGCGACATGACGGCGCGCGTAATCCGGACGAGGGCGAAAATCCATCTGGAAAGCCATCTCGCCCTCGGTGCATTGCAACTCGCGCAGAAGCTGCCGTTCCGCCACCAGCGCCGTCTTCTTGTGCTCTTCCCCGCACACCGGCATCAGGTCCGTCAACGTCGCTCTGCCCTTGGCGCAGGCAAACAACGTCTGCAGCACATTCGACCCCGGGATATAGTGCTGCTCCGACCGATAGGTCCCCTGCGGCGTGATCGACCAGTGCCCGCCGCGATAGCGGTCCACGATCGCCGCAAAGGTCGATCCGCTGTCCAGACGCGGCCAGCACAGCCAGTCCACCGATCCGTTGCGAGCCACCAGCGCAACCGATCGGCAATCCCCAATGGCTGCATAATCCTGAATGGCCGGAGTGCTCTCTGGGAAGGACACATTGAACTAGATGAGAAGCACCGGTTCGGAGGCTGTTCGATCTGGCGCTGCAGCGCTCGCCATTCCGCAGGCAACCAGGCCGGAACATGCCGCATCGCCGCTCTGCTCCATCTGCCTGGGACCGGGCGTGGCCCAGCCGATCATCCCCTTCATCGTTCACCACATTGCAACGAAAACTCCCCATACTCAAGGCGGAACGACCCTGTCCCAGGATTCCGCAGAGCCGTTATTGGTAGGGTAGAGAGAGGAGGAATTTTGACGTCGACCCAGGTCACACCTGTTGTTCGCTACAGTCTCGATGAGTTTCGCCAGGCGGTACTCGCCTCTGCGCCCCGCACCGCGGTCTTTGACTGTGACGGTACTCTCTGGAGCGGAGATGCCGGTCTTGGCTTTTTGAACTGGTCGGTGGAAGCCGGGCTGCTCTCCCGCAACGCCAGCGACTGGATCGATGCCCGCCACCGCCTCTATCTCCAGGACCAGGTCTCCGAACAGGAGATCTGCGGCGAGATGGTTCAGGTCTACGCCAGCCTGCGTGACGATGAGCTCCGCCGCGCCGCCGCCCGCTACTTCGCCCAGCAGATCGAATCGCAGATCTTTCCCGAATTGCAGGCGCTGGTCGCCGACCTCCGCACGGCCGGGGTGGACATATGGGCCGTCAGCTCCACCAACAATTGGGTCATTGAGGAAGGCGTCCGCCGCTTTGGCATCGCTCCCAATCGCGTCCTCGCTGCTTCGGTCCATGTGCATGACGGCCTCATCACCAGCGACCTCATCGATGTCCCTACCGATGAAGGCAAAGCCGAAGCCCTGCGTCGCATCGGCCTGCCCCACCCCGACGCCGTCTTCGGCAACTCCATCCACGATGCCGCCATGCTGGAGATTGCCCGGCATGCTTTCCCGGTCAATCCCACCCCGGCCTTGGCTGAAATCGCCGCGCAGCGCGGATGGGCTGTCTACTATCCGGCCGCCATTCTCGCCGACCACACCAAATAACCGTGAAGATCGCCTCCCTGCAGCCCAGCATCACCATCATCCTCGAACGCCTCGGTCGCCTCGACGACCTGGTCGCCTGCACGCGCTGGTGCCTCGCGGCCGTTCCCGCTCTCCGCGAGCGGCCGATCGCCCTGGTGCACGATTCCTGGTCCACTCGGACGGAGGAGTTGCTCGCGGCCCGGCCGGACCTCGTGATCGCCTCGGTCCCCTATCGGCAGGAATCCCTCGCAGCCCTTCTCAAGGCCGGCTGCCCCGTTCTTGCCCTCGCGCCCCATTGCCTCGCCGATATCGAACACGATATCCGTCTCCTCGCGTCCCTGGTGAGCGCCGTTCCTCAGGGCGAAGCCCTCGTCGCCGCCATGCGCTCCGGAATTCAGAATGTCCGCGACCGCTGTGCGCCCGTCTCCGCCAAGCCCCTCGTCTACTGCGAAGAATGGGGCAAGCCGCTCATCCACTCGCAACTCTGGGTCAAGGAGCTGGTCGAAGCTGCCGGAGGCCTCTTTCTCGGCGAGCCGGGCGCCGTCACCTCTCCCCAGGCCGTCGCACAGGCTAATCCCGATGTCGTCATTGCAGCCTGGTGCGGAGCCGGCGACCGGGTGCCGCTGGAAAAGCTGGCTGCGCGTCCGGAATGGGCCAATACCCCGGCCGTTCGCGACCACCGCCTCTTCTGCATTGCCGACGAGCTCCTCAACACTCCGGCTCCCACCCTGCTGGACGGGCTGCAGGCGATTGCCTCCGCCCTCCATCCCTGCCTTTTCGGTGACTCGCGTGCAGGATTGCGCCGGATTCGGAGTCAAACCACCCCGGCCTGCGTCTAAACTAGCGGGGAATATGGCAGATACGGCCCACAACGGCAAGGAGAACAAGTCCCTCCGCTACGTCGCGGCTGCGCTCATCCTGCGCGGCGACGAGGTCCTCATCTGCCAGCGCAAGGCTGGCGCGGCCATGGGCCTCAAGTGGGAATTTCCCGGCGGCAAGCTCGAAGCAGGCGAATCCGCGGAGCAGGCCCTTCGCCGCGAGTTGGACGAGGAACTGGGCATCCAGGCCTCCATCGGCACCCGCGTTGCTCACCTGCGTCACACCTACCGCAGCGGCGGCGCCGTCGATCTCCAGTTCTTTGCCGTCCACAGCTTTGAAGGCGAGCTGGTAAACCACATCTTCGAGGACATGCGCTGGTCCCCCCTGCGCGACCTGCCCGGGTACGATTTCCTGGCCGCCGACCGCGAGCTCGTTCGCGATCTGGCCGCTGGCAAGCTGCTTTAGGCCGACTCTAGTGGTGCCCCGGCCACCACTGCTGCACCATCAGAATCACCGACAGGATGCTCACCACAATCGCGGTCAGCCAGGCCGCTCCGTTGAACCAGCGTGAATTCCTGTATTCGCCCATCAGATCTTTCCGGTTGATCAGCAGCAGCATCAGCACAATCACCACCGGCAGCAGAATCCCGTTGAAGGCCTGCGACTCCACATACCACTGCATCAGCCGCGCATTCGGAATCAGCATCACCGCCGCGCCGCCCCCCAGGATCAGCAGCGTGTACAGCCCATAGAAGAAAGGCGCTTCGCTCAGCTTCTTGTCCACCCCCGACTCCACGCCCAGGCCCTCGCATACCACATACGCCGTGGACAGCGGCAGCACGCTCGCCGCGAAAAAGCCCGCATTGAACAGCCCGAACGCGAACAGGATAAACGCATACTGCCCGGCCAGCGGCTTCATCGCCTCCGCCGCGTTGGAAGCGTCCTGGATCGATGTGATCCCGTGCACCCACAGCGTCGCCGCGCAGGCCACGATAATGAACCACGCCACCACATCCGTGAAGATCGACCCCACGATCACGTCCAGCCGCGACCCGGCGTAGGTCTTTGCCGTCACGCCCTTCTCCACAATCGACGACTGCAGATAGAACTGCATCCACGGCGCGATGGTTGTGCCGATCACGGCCACCACGGCAAACACGTAGTCCTTGTCGCGCAGCACTGCCATGGGCGGCAGCCTGATGGTCGCCGACCACGCCTGATGCCACCCCGGATGCGCCAGGACGCCCGCGATGATGTAGCAGAAATACACCATGGAGGCGACCAGGAAGATCTTCTCCACGCTCTTGTAATCGCCCTTCACCGCCAGCAGCCACACCAGCGCGCTGCAGATCGGGATCGAAATGAATTTCGACACGTGAAATAAACCCAGGCTGCCCGCAATCCCCGTGAACTCGCCGATAATGTTGCCGAAATTCACCAGCACCAGCAGGAACATAATGATGACCGTCAGCCGCAGCCCAAACTCCTCGCGGATCAGGTCACTCAGCCCTTTGCCGGTCACCGCGCCCATGCGCGAGCACATCTCCTGCACCACGATCAGCGCCAGCGTCACCGGAATCATCGTCCACAGCAGCGAGTAGCCGAAGTGCGCCCCGGTCTGCGAATACGTGATGATCCCGTTGGGGTCGTTGTCCACATTCGCCGTGATGAACCCCGGGCCCAGCACTGCGAAGAAGAGCAGGATCCGGGTTCTCCAGCGTTTCAGCATGTCGGCACAGGTTCGG
>DASXFH010000161.1:0-12194 GCA_036489655.1 Acidobacteriaceae bacterium
TTTCTCCTGGCGAGGTGTTTCCACGGGCTGAAGCCCGTGGCTTTCTCCGTTGTGCCGCTGCGCGGCACCGCTTCGCGCGGGGGACCGGCTACGGTTGCGGGTTCTGGTTTTGCTGCTGGTTGCTGTCGTCGCCTTTGCCGAACAGGCGGGACCAGAAGCCGCGCTTCTTCTTCTTTTTCTCGCCCTGATCCTGATCGGCGGGCTGGTTCTGCGCCTGGGAGGGCTGCGCCGGGTTGGCCTTGGCCGGAGGGGGCGCCGGTTGAGCGATTTTCGGCGGCGGAGGCGGCGGGTTCACCGGCCGCTGGCCTAAGCCAAAGATCTTCTGGAAAAGATTCCGCTGATCGCCCATGGAGTGATCGCAGGTGTCAGTGGGCTGGGTTCCGTCCAGAAAGGCCGCCATGTAGTCGTCAGGACAAGCGGCGTCGGCTAGCAGGTTGGTGGTTCGATCCAGCTGGACCTGGATGACTCCCGGAGGCGGGACGAAATCTTTCGTGTCGGAGTACTCCGGCAACTTGACCGCGTTTTTCATGAAGTCGGCCCAGATGGGACCAGCGGCGTGGGCGCCTTCCATCTTGATATCGGTGTAATCGTCATTGCCGACCCAGACGATGCAGAGCAGATTGCTGGTGAAGCCGGCATACCAGGCGTCATGCGAGGTGCCGGTCTTTCCGGCAGCCGGGGAGGTGAAGCCCATATTGCGGACGCCGGCGCCGGTGCCGTGCGGGTTGTTCAGGACCTGCTCCATCATGCTGAGGGTGAGGAACGCGGCGCGCGGGTCGAGGACGGGTTTGGTATCGGGCGAGTAGTCGGCGATGACGTCGCCGTTGGCCGAGCGCACGGATGCGAGCATCCAGGGGCTGATCCTCACACCTTCGTTGGCGAAGACGGTGTAGGCGCCGGCCATTTCCAGCGGAGTGGCTCCGTAAGCGCCGATGGCCATGGCGGGGGTGGCGCGTGCGGACTTGATCCCGGCATCGTGCGCCAGGGTGGCCACGTTATCGAAGCCGACCATTTGCGCCAGAGCGATGGTGGGGTTGTTCAGAGAGCGGTAGAGGGCTTCAACGGCCGGAATGTCGCCGTAGTATTTGTTGTCGAAGTCGCGCGGCGTATAGGCCTGGTTGTCGAAGGTGAACGTGGTTTGCGCGTCGTGCAGCATGGTGACCGGGGTAAAGACGGCGCTGGTCCCGTCCGTGTTGGTGAGCGGGGTGCCGGCGAGGGCGGTGTTGAAGGCGGCAGCGTAGACAAAGGGCTTGAAGATGGAGCCGGTGGGACGGTCGCGGATGGCATGGTCGAGCTGGCTGATCCCGTAATTGCGTCCGCCCACGACGGCGAGAACCTGGCCGGTGTGGGGATTGAGAGCGACGAGGGCGACCTGCGGATAGGTCGCGGGGGGAAGGGTCTTCCCTTTTCTGGCAGCGATGCGGGCAAGCCGCTCATGGCGGAGGCGCACGATTTCGTCTACCTGCTTCAGGCCATCGGAGACGGCATCCTGTGCGATCTGCTGGAGCTGGGGATCGAGGGAGGTGTAGATGCGCAGGCCCTGCTGGTTGTAATCGGTATCGCCGAGGCGCTGAATGAGCTGGTCGCGGACGAGGTCGACGAAGTAGGGCGCCTCGCCGGCGTCGAAGGCGCCGGGATCCAGACCCAGAGGGGCGGCTTTGGCCGCGGCAGCCTGATCCCGGGTGATGTCCCCGGTTTCAATCATGGCGTCGAGGACGATGTTGCGGCGTTCCAGAGCGCGGGCGGGGTGACGGAAGGGGTTGAGCCAGCTGGGGCTCTGGATAACGCCGGCCAGCAGAGCGCACTCCGGCAGATCGAGCTGGCTGACATCTTTGCCGAAGTAGGCCTGGGCGGCTTCACCGAAACCGTCGATGGAGAAGCTGCCGCGCTGCCCGAGAGGGACTTCGTTGGCGTACATCTGAAAGATCTGCCGCTTGGTGAAGCGATGCTCGAGCTGGAAGGCGATGAACACCTGCAGGAACTTGCGCCTGAGACTTTTTTCGGGGGAGAGGAAGAAGTCTTTGGCCAGCTGCATGGTCAGGGTGGAAAAGCCCTGGCGATAACGGCCGGAACGGACGTCGGTGAGCATGGCGCCGAAGACTCGAGGGTAGTCGACACCGTCGTGCTGGAAGAAGTGGCGGTCTTCAATGGAGGTGACGGCGGGCACCAGATATTTGGGCAGCTCATCGTAGGTGACCAGGCGGCGCTTGGCATGGTTCTGGTCCGACAGACCGGTGACGAGCAGCGGTTCCAGCTCATAGGCGGCGAGCTGCTGGCCGTTGTCGCCGGTGATTTGGCTGACGGCGCCGTCGGCAAAGTGAATGGTGGCGCCATCCTGAGCGTGATAGGACTGGGGACCGGGGTGGACGGTGACCGCGTTGTCGCCGAGTGTGAAGGTCCCCATCGGGGAGGGTTTGCCCTGGCCGTCGATGCTGTAGTCGGCCTGCTGCAATTGCTGCTCGATGTCGGAGGGCTTGATCTTCTGGCCGGGACGGACTTCAGGGGGGGCGGCATAGATGCTGGCGGTCTGGGTGAAGAGCGGGTGTTTGAGGCGATCGTCGACGACGTGGCCCATTTTGGACCAGTAGTAGGAAAAGACCATGCCGCCCAAAATAGCGGCCACCGCACAGCAGAGGCCTGCGGCGATGAGGACGTTTCGCCCGGTGACGCTGACCCTGAACCGAGGCACTTTGACTTTGACAACCAACGCGGGTTTACCCCTTCCCTACTATTTCAGACGAATCGGATGCGGGATTCGAATGATTGCGGACGGTTCCTTCTGCGGTTCCGGCCTGCATCGATCTGAGCACGAGGTGCGCCATTCCCGAGCGCTGAAGATAAAGGTCTTGTTCGCGCCGCGGCCGGGGTGGACGTGGGGCGGCGGACACACCTGTGTCCGGTGGGAGACGAACCCTGGATGCAGCGTTGCCTCATTCATGGAGCGCGGCCACCCGCCGGAGCTCGGCAGACACCTCGCCAATGGCTACATCGCTGCCGGATGCGGCGGCGCGGGTGACGAGCTCTACCTTGCCCTCGGCGATCTTCTTCCCGACGGTGACGCGCCAGGGGATGCCGATGAGGTCCGCATCCTTGAACTTAACGCCTGCCCGCTCGTCGCGGTCGTCGAGCAGGACATCGAAGCCGGCGGTTTCAAGATCGGCGGCGATTTTCTCTCCGGCAGCTTTCAGCGCGGGGTCGGCCACGTTGGTGACGGTAACGACCACATCAAAGGGGGCAATGGCGGGCGGCAGCCAGAAGCCGTTGGCGTCGTTGCTCTGCTCGATGGCGGCGGTGAGGATGCGCTCGATGCCGATGCCGTAGCAGCCCATGATGGGGGTCACTTCTTTGCCGTTGGCGTCGAGGACGCGGGCGCCCATCTTGTTGGTATAGCGATCGCCGAGCTTGAAGATGTGGCCGACTTCGACGGCCTTGGCAACTTTGAGGGGTTTGCCGCACCGGGGGCAGCCTTCGCCGGGCAAAACGTCGCGGATGTCGGCGATGGCGGTCCAGGTGAAGTCGCGTCCTGGGACGACGTTGCGGTAGTGGTGGTCGAGCTTGTTGGCGCCGCAGACGAGGTTCTGGCGGTTCTCGAGGCCGCGGTCGAGGATGACATTGACCTTGCCATCGTTGAGAGTCTTTGCCGGATCGAGGCCGACGGGGCCGAGGTAGCCGGCGGGACCGTGCATCCACTGCTGGAGCTCTTCGGCGACCATGGTACGGAGGCCGGTGGCGCCAACGACGGCCATCAACTTCGTCTCATTGACGAAGTGATCGCCGCGGAGGAAGGCAATGACGGGGAACTCCGCGGACTTGCCGTCTGCTGACTTTGGGTCGGAAGCCTGCACGGGGACAGTCGCCATGTAGGCGACGCATTTGATGTCGGAGCTGGCTTCGATGTCGAAGAACTTCGTCACGTCGACGATGGAGGCCTGGCCGGGTGTGGAGACCAGCTCGGGGTTGCCGTCGCCGGTGGGGGGCATCTCGTGCACGGGGGCGAGCTGCGAGGTGGCTTTCTCCATGTTGGCGGCATAACCGCAGGCGGCGCAGCTGGCGATCTGGTCTTCGCCGGCGTCGGTGTAGACCATGAACTCCTGGGATTGGGAACCGCCCATGGCGCCGGAGTGGGCGTCGACGGCGACGAACTTCAGGCCGCAGCGAGTGAAGATGGCGCGGTAGGCGGCGTCGTGGAGGTCATAGCTGCGGTCGAGGCTGGCCTGATCGAGGTCGAAGGAGTAGCTGTCCTTCATGAGGAACTGACGGACGCGGAGGAGGCCGGCTTTGGGGCGGGGCTCGTCACGGAACTTGGTCTGGATCTGATACCAGATCTGGGGAAGCTGTTTGTAGCTGCGGAGCTCATTGCGCGCGATGTCGGTCATGACCTCTTCATGGGTCATGCCGAGGCAGAGGTCGGCGCCTTTGCGATCCTTGAGGCGGAACATGTTGTCGCCCATGAGGGTCCAGCGGCCGCTTTCGCGCCAGAGATCGGCGGGGTGAATGGTGGGCAGGAGGAATTCCTGGCCGATGCGGTCCATCTCTTCGCGGACGATGGCGATGACTTTGTTAATAGAGCGCTGGCCGAGGAAGAGGTAGGAATAAATGCCGGCGCCGAGCTGGCGGATATATCCGGCGCGAACCAAAAACTTATGGCTGGCCACTTCGGCGTCAGCCGGAGCTTCGCGGAGAGTGGGGATGAAGAGCCTGGACCAGCGATGCATGGGGATGGGGCGCCTTTGTCAGAACCGCGGCCGCAGAGATTTCCCGAGGCTGGGATCGGCGCGGCGGTGATTTCTCTGCAAAGGTCTATTCTAAATGGCCGGTGGGCGCAGACGGATTCAGGGGCTCGGCCCAGGCAGCATTCACCTGGAGGATGAGAGCGTCGAGATTCACGGGTTGTGTGGTGTCGACCTCGATGACCGGGCTCATTGCGAAGGGGCCTTCGTACTCGGCCATGCGCTCGGGCGGCATTTCCTGGAGGGGATGGGCGGGGTGGTGGCGCTCGTCGCGGGCGCGCCGGGCAAATCGCCGGGAGGCTTCTTCGAGGGGGAGGCGGCAATGGACCTCGACGATCTGGCCGTTGAGCGCGGCAACGTGCGCGCGCTCTTCCGGACTGCGGGTGCGGAAATTGGCTTCGAGCACGGCAGCGGGGCAGCGGGCCGCGAGAACCCAGAGCAGGTCCATGGCGGCGCGGCCGATGCGGCTGGAGAAGTCGAGGTCGCCACGCGCGCCGCCCAGAGAGGTATAGAGGCTCTCTTTGAGGTCGTCTTTGCAGAGCAGGGCAAAGCCGAGCTGCCGGGCGAGAGGGCGAGCCAGGGTGGTCTTGCCGGAGCCGGGCGGTCCGGAGACGATGAGGATGCGGTGCAATCTTAGTTCGTGTTCATGGGCACGAGAGGCGTCGGTGAGGGCCATTCGATGCTATGTCCGATGTGGTAACGGCATTCGTTTTTTGGATAGCGTTTACCGGCTTGAGTGTGCCATGCTAAAGCACAAATTCTGCTTTTTTTTGCTCTGTACGACCGCGGAAGACGGGCTCTGCCGGGTAGAGGACTCAACGAGTCAGGAGGCGTTGAACAAAACGTAATTATGTATACACCGTTCCTGATGTGCGGCTACGCGGCGGCTCTTCTCCTGATGCTGGTGGGATTCAGGGGAGTAAGGCGGAGCACTCCGGATTTGCATGGCAGCCAGCAGCTGATCGGGTTCATTGTGTGCGCCCTGGCGGCGATTCTGTTGTTTGGTCTGCGCCCCTGGGTTCCGTCCCTGATCAGCCTGGTCGCCCCGAATTTTCTTCTCTTTGTGGGAGGTCTTTATCTCTATCTGGCGGCCGCCGATGTGCTGCAGCAGCCGCGTCGGCTGTTTCCCTGGCCGGGCCTGGTAGTTTTTCTGGGGCTGTTGCCCTTCCTGTGGTTTACGTACATCCGCGACAACGCACTGGGGAGGCTGCTGGTTCATGCCGTGGTGATGGGGATCATTTTTTTGGCCACGGCAGCTCGTCTTTTCCGGGAAAAGGATGGGGCAATCCGATCCTCCGCCCGAGCCTGTGCCTGGCTGCTGGTCATTTCCACGGCACTGCAGGTGAGCTGGTTCCTGTCCGATTACTACAACGGTGCGGTGCTGGGTGTGAACTTCGTCCATCCGGATCTGGTGAATGTGGGCTTCAGCTACCTTTCCATGATCCTGGCGCTGGCGACGGTGATCGCCGTGCTTTGGCTGGCGCTCAGCGTGCATCGGCTGGACCTGAGCAAGATGGCGCAGACCGACGCGCTGACCGGGCTGCTGAATCGGCGCGCGTTCGAGGAGATTCTTCGCCGCGAACTGCTGCGCTGCGACCGCAGCGGCGGGATGATGGGATTGATGCTGATCGACCTGGACTACTTCAAGCAGGTAAACGATTCCCATGGTCATTTTGCGGGCGACGATGTTCTGCGGCGGATCGCGACCGCGCTGCGTGAAGGTACACGCCCGTCGGATGTGCTGGCCCGTTACGGAGGCGAGGAGTTTGTTGTGTTGCTGCGTAATGCGGCACTGGAGGAGTCGCGAGTGGCCGCTGAACGCCTGCGCCAGACGATCGCGATCATGGCGGGCCTGCCGGGCAGCGTAAACCTGACCGCGAGTATTGGGGTGGCGGTGAGCGAGCCGCGGGAAACTACAACGGACTTCATGCTGCGCGCCGATGAGGCGCTGTATCGCTCCAAACGCGAAGGGCGCAATCAGGTGAGCGTCTACCGGGCTTCGGATCGGGGAGCGACAGAGATGAACGCTGAGGCTCGGCGGCGGATTCTGTCCGAGGCCGAATCGTCCCAGTAAAAAAGGCTGCGCCAGAGCGCAGCCTTCCTTTCCGATCGGAGTGTTACCCGACAGTCTGCTTCGCACAGTGCTCGTTGAAGGCCCGGGACAGTTCCTCGGCAATGGCCTGCGGTGTACTGTTCTCGATGATGAAGCGCTGCATCAGGTAGACGAGCTTGCCGTCGCGCAGGATAGCGACGGCGGGCGAGGTGGGCGGGTTGTCCTGAAAATAGGAGCGGGCCCGATCGGTGGCCTCGCGGTCCTGGCCGGCAAAAACGGTGATGGAACGATCGGGGAGAACCGGGTTGCGCAACGCCAGGCGGACGCCCGGCCGCATTTTGCCTGCAGCGCAGCCGCAGACCGAATTGACGACCAGCAGGGTCGTACCCGAGTTGATGACGGCTGCGTCAACGGCTTCCGCTGTCCGCGCCTCTTCAATACCGGCCCGGGTTAATTCCTCCCGCATGGGGATCAGCATGATTTCTGGATACATTCGCTTTTTTCCTCCGGTCTTCCTGTGGGGATGACCGATATTTTCATTGTACGGACATTCTACGGACCCTGCCTGTGTTCCGTCACCGACCTGATATACCTCAAGTTGGATGCTCCTTCAGGAACAAGTTCCTCTGGCACCTCGAACCACGCTGGGCGTGGGAGGGGCGGCACGCTGGTTCGCCGAGGTGGACACGGAAGACTCTCTGGTGGAGGCCGTTCAGCTTGCGCGAGAGCGAAGCCTGCCGCTTTTTGTACTGGGAGGCGGCAGCAACCTGGTCGTGGCCGATGAGGGCTTTCCAGGGCTGGTGGTGCATATCGCGCTGCGCGGCGTGACTCAGGCCGAGGATCGGTTTTCTGTTGCGGCGGGAGAGAACTGGGACGAATTCGTTTCCTGCGCGGTTGCGCTGAACTTCGGGGGAGTTGAGTGTCTGGCCGGCATTCCGGGAACGGTGGGCGGAACGCCGGTTCAGAATGTGGGCGCGTATGGGCAGGAGGTCTCTGCCACGATCGAGCAGGTGCGGGTGCTGGACCTGAACACGCTTCACTTCGTGGATATGCCGTCGCCGGCGTGCGAATTTGCTTATCGCCGCAGCCTCTTCAATTCCCGGGAGCGGGGACGGTACGTTGTGACGGGCGTGGTTTATCGGCTCGTGCAGGGAGCAGCGCCCCATCTTGCCTATGCGGATTTGCAGCGCTATTTCCGCGGCCGCGGGGAGACGGCAACGCTGGGCGAGACGGCAGCAGCGGTGCGGGAGATTCGGCATGGCAAGGGCATGCTGCTGGTGAACGGAGAGCCGGACTGTCGCAGCGCGGGCAGTTTTTTTAAGAATCCCATCGTGGCGCAGGCGATCTACGACAGGATTGCGGCGGAGGCCGAGACTCCGCCGCCCTGCTATCCGGATCAGCCAGGATTCGTGAAGATTCCCGCGGCCTGGCTGCTGGAACAGGCTGGTTTCCACAAAGGGTTTGCCATGGAGCGAGCCGGCATCTCAAGCCGGCATACCCTGGCGATCATCAACCGTGGGGGCGCCACGACGCGGGAGATCGTGGTTTTGTGGGACTGCATTGTGGCCCGGGTGGAGGAGAAGTTCCGCATCCGCCTGCAGCCGGAACCGGTCTGGGTTGGCCCGAATCGCCCGGGCGCTGCCGCAGCCTGACCCCGGGAGTTGCGCCTGGGTTCCGATCCGTGCAACCGCTGCAGCCTCGCAGAGAGCCCGAAGCCGCTTCTGAATCGCATCTTCTTCAGGCAGAGTATGTTAACGCGAGCGTCACGTCCTGTACTAGTTAAGTTACAACACAATGCCAAATAACCTGCCTGAGTTCACGGCGGCGTCACGGTTTCGATCATGTTCATTGCTCAAACTGTTAAGCAAAGGTGTTTTATCCACATGACAACACCCTGTGTATTTGACAGTGCTATTAATGACGCAGTATACATACAACGTTTCGTCTTTATGGTCAGAAGTAAATCGAAAAACTAACGACGTCCTTTTTTGGAGGTTCTTCATGCTGAAGTGGATCAAAATGCTTCTTTGCCCCCTCTGTGCCTTGTTACTCCTTGGATGTATCTGGGGCGGGACAGCATGGGCACAGGCAACGTCCTCGATTACGGGTACGGTCACCGATCCCAGCGGGGCGGTTGTGCCGAGCGCAGATGTCTCCATCACCTCTCAGGAGACCGGCACCGCACAGACAACCAAAACGAACGACGACGGCATTTTCAACATGCCCGGTCTGGGCGTTGGGCATTACGACCTGTCGATCACGGCATCCGGCTTTTCCGTCTACAGGAAGTCGGGCATCGTTGTGAACCTGGCGCAGACCTATCGCGAAGACGCCCAGCTGAAGGTGGGCGGCAACAATCAGACGGTCACGGTTCAGGCCAACACGCTGCAGGTCCAGTCGGAAACGAACGAGGTCAGCACGCTGATCAGCGGGCAGCAGGTGCGCAACATTGCGACCAACGGGCGCAACATCACCAGCCTGACGACTCTGGGCGCGGGTGTTTCGGGGAATCTGCCGTCATTCAACGGCGTGATGGCGCAGACCAGCTCAGCCACCATCAGCTTCAACGGAATGCGTCCGGATCAGAACAACTTCCTGATCGACGGCGGCGAGGTGTACGACCGCGGCTCGGGCGGCAAGCTGGACGCGCTTCCCTCCCCCGATGCCATCGCGCAATTCCAGGTGCTGTCCAGCAATTATCCGCCGGACTACGGAATTTCGTCGGGGGGCACGGTGCTGATCGACCTGAAGAGCGGCGCGCGGCAGTTCCATGGCGGGGCGTGGGAATTCAACCGCAACGATGCGTACGATGCGGGTTACTACTTCTCAAAACAGAACAACCAGGCGAGCCCGGAACTGCGGCTGAACATTTTTGGCGGCAACATTGGCGGACCGCTGTTTATTCCGCACGTCTACAACAAGCACCGCGACAAGACATTTTTCTTCTGGCAGGAAGAATGGCGGCGGTTCATCCAGGGCGCGAATCCCTCGGTGACGCCGACGGTGCCGGCGGCGGATATTCCAACGGCGGGCGCGCCGCTGGCGTATGTACCTTTCAACGGAGAAGCGGCGCCGGTAGTGCCTGTGACGTCGGACCCCACATATTCGGGGCCAACCGGACTCTATGCCAGGGATGGATTGACAGCTGGACAGCCTTTCCCCGGCAATGTCATCCCGGCGAATCTGCTCGACAGGAATGCCGTTGCATTTATGGGTACTGGTGCGATCCCGGCGCCGAATTCCGGGACGGATAACTATGTAGCATCGCCGAAACAGCCGACCTATGTGCGCGAGGATGTGGTGCGCATCGACCAGAACATTTCTCAGAAGTATCACCTGATGGGCAGCTGGATCCACGATTCCGCCAAGCAAACGATTTTTCCGACGATGTGGAGCGGCGACAGTTACGACACGGTGGGCGATGTTTTTGGCAATCCGTCGTGGGGCGCTGCGGTTCGGCTCACCCAGGCGATTTCACCCACGTTGCTGAACGAAACAGGTTTCTACGCCAACGGCAACACCATCAATGTGCAGCCTGCCGGCATCTATGCGCAGCCCTCCGGCTATTCGGCGAGCAGCTTTTTCCCGGGCAACAACGCTCTTAACCGGCTGCCGCAGGTAGGCTTCAGCGGCGGGCCCCTGAACACGACCTGGTCGGTGATTTACTGGCCCTGGCACAATTCATACCTCGACTATCAGTTTCGCGACGATCTGAACTGGACGAAGGGCCGGCACGCGATGCGGTTCGGCTTCTCGTATATGCGCGAAGACAAGAACCAGCAGATTCAGGCAGACACCGAAGGCGACTACAGCTTCAACGGATCACAGTTTTCCCACGATTCTTACCTGAATTTTCTGCTGGGCTTTGCCAGTTCTTACGCCCAGTTACAAACCCAGCGCACCGATCACTGGCTGGATAACACCTATTCGTTTTATGCGATGGATAACTGGCACGTGACGCCGCGGCTGACGCTGAATCTGGGCTTCCGGTATGACGGCCTGCCGCGTGTGTTTGAGAAAAACAACCAGGTGGCTAACTTCAACCCGGCCGCTTATAACCCGGCGGAGGCGGCAACGTTCAATTCAGCAGGAAGCCTGTGCACGGGCGCCATCCTTGGCTGCAGCGGCCCCAGCCCGGGGCTGGCGACGGTGAACGGAGGAACGTTCTACCTGAACGGCATCCAGAAGGCCGGCCTGAACGGTGTTTCGCGCAGTCTGGTGGCGAACGACTATTTCACAGCGCAGCCGCGGCTGGGCTTTGCGTGGGATCTGTTCGGCAACGGGCAAACGGTTCTGCGCGGCGGCGTGGGCGTCTTCTATAACCGCGTGCAGGGGAACGACATTTACAACCTGGATGCTAACCCGCCCTATGCTTACCAGCCCGGGGTCAGTAACGTGTACTTCTCCGATCCACACACCAACGATTCCACCGGAGCGACAGCGGCGATTCCGGTGGCCGCTCCGGGGCTGACCAACCTGGATTACCACTATCCGAATCCAGGGACGGCGCAGTTCAGCCTGGGGATGCAGCATCAGCTCGCACCATCGGTGATTTTGGCCGTCCAGTACGTGGGGACGACGGGATGGGACCAGAACGACCTGCGGGAGATCAACGATCTGCCGCTGAGCGCAATTAACGAACGGGAAGAGGTCGCGACCAACTGTACCGGGACAGCAGCTCCGTCACCGGGCGCCAATCCGTGCCCGAACCTGTCAACGAACGTAAACCTCTACCGTCAGTACCTGGGTTTTGGCAATGTGCGGCAGGAAGAAAACGGAACTAACTTCAACTACAACTCCCTGCAGACCGGACTGCGCATGGACAGCCGGCACGGACTGACGCTGCAGCTGGCCTATACCTGGTCGCACGAGCTCGACATCCAGAGCGCTGACCTCTCGACGTCTACTCTGGCGGGCTCGGGCGGGACGCTCTCCGATCCGTACAACAGGTACTACGATTACGGCTCGGGGAACTTCGACCGCCGGCATATCTTCAACGCTAACTACATCTACGCGGAACCGTGGTTCAAACACTCGAACGCGCTGCTGCGGACGACTGCCGGCGGGTGGCAGATCGCGGGAGTCACGCAGGCCGAGGTCGGAGCACCGCAGAACATCTACTACAACGGGCCGGATACTCTGGGACTCGGCGGAAACACGGAGAACCGTCCTGATATCGCCAGTCATGTCAATTTCCCGAAGACGCAAAAGCAGTGGTTTACGACCACCTCGTTCACGGCGCCGGTTGCGCCATGGGCCGGGGGGGCGAACAACGGCTTCGGGAACGCGCGCAAGGATACGATCCACCTTCCGGGGTTGTTCAACTGGAACCTGTCGATGTACAAGGATTTTCCGTTCACCCGGAACGCTGAGGGGCCGCGCTTCCAGCTCCGCGTGGAATCATTCAACAC
>DASXFH010000289.1:0-2522 GCA_036489655.1 Acidobacteriaceae bacterium
AAACAGCAGAATCACCGGGAACGACGTGGGCGGAATGATGTTGCGATAGGCCTCGGTAATGGCATGCAGAATGAGCCGATCCCGAATCAGCCGCTGGTTTACGAAAACATAGATCGAGTTCCGATTGAGCTTCTGCAGCGCGGGACACGAGACGAATCCGCTCACGCGCAGGCATCCGGGATCGGGCGGCGTGTAGTGCTCATCGCGTCGCCACGGCGGCGGCTCCGGCAGTCCGGCGTGCTCGAAGCGGCGCTCGGCCGCCAGAGGCAGCAGCTGGTCCAGCGTATCGCGCCCAAAGACCTGGTAGATCCGCTCCGAGGCATCCCGCACCGGCGGCGCGGTCAGCAGAGCATGCGTTGCCGAGTGCAGCTCAAAGTGCATCTCCGGATGCGCCAGCGCATAGTGCGTGACCAGCGCGGTCACATGACTCAGTTCCGTCGTCTCCGCACGCAAAAATTTTCGCCGCGCCGGCGTATTGAAAAACAAATCCCGCACCGTAATCGTCGTCCCCTGGGGTCCGCCCGCATCCTCCACCGAGAGCACTCTGCCCCCTGCAATTTCGATCCGTGTCCCCGTCGCCGCATCCGGCGGTCTCGTCGTCATCTCCAACCGCGCAATCGACGCAATCGACGGCAGCGCCTCCCCGCGAAAGCCCAGCGTCGCAATCGACAGCAGGTCGTCCGACGATCGGATCTTCGAGGTTGCATGCCGCTCAAAAGCCAGCAGCGCGTCGTCGCGCACCATCCCGCAGCCGTTGTCGGCTAACTGGATCAGCTTCCGACCGCCCCCCTCAATCTCCACGCGAATGCGCGTCGCCCCGGCATCCACCGCGTTCTCCAGCAGTTCCTTCACCACCGAGGCGGGCCGGTCCACCACTTCGCCGGCGGCGATCTGGTTGGCAACCTGGTCAGAGAGTATGCGGATGCGGCCCATGCTGGCTCAAGGATACCTTTCACTGCGCTGTGCGGAGCCGGGACAGATGGTGGAGAACCGGACACCCGACGATCGTTCGCCATGCACGCCGAGGACCGTGGCCGCTCGATTGCGCCCGCTCTGCTGAACTGCGCCGCCGCCAACGCCGATATCCAGGACGGATGCAGCAGAACGCAGCGCGCGAGGGCAATATGGAAGTGGATCGCATAGGCCGTATGGGACCGGTGACTCCGGAGCGCTCCCCCGCCTGGAACCGCGAAGGACTCCGCCGCCGCCGCTTTGTTTCCGATGTCGATCCCGAAGTTGAGGACGACTCCGAATCCCCCGAACAGAAAGCCGACGACGATTGCTCCCCTAAACCGGACCTCGACGTACTGGCATAAGGTCGGCTGAACTCGGTACCGCAGTCGGCAACATGGTTGCCCAGGCCACCCTTCGCCCGCGACCCCGGACTGGCGGATCCTCATCCTCATTTGCCCTCAGTCCCACTCTTCGCGCATCCTCTTTCTATCTACTGGAGGCGCGCATGACCCAGCCCGACCGCGGGATCGTCACCCGGTCCAGCCCTTTCAGCGTCCACGACACCATCGGCCGCCTGCAGAAGGCATTCGCTTCCAAAGGCGTGCGGCTCTTCGCCCTCGTCGACCACAGCGGCGAAGCCAAAAAAGTCGGCCTGGACATGCCGCCCACCCAACTCCTCATCTTCGGCAATCCTGTGGCCGGCACGCCTGTTATGCTCGCCGCGCCCAGCGCTGCCCTCGACCTGCCGCTCAAAATCCTTGTCTGGCAGGACCCTGCCGGCGCCGTGCAGATTTCCTGGAACAGCCCCGCGTGGCTTCAGCAGCGCCACAGCCTTCCGGACGAACTACTCAAGGTCCTGGCCGCCCCTGAAGCCCTCACCACCCTCGCCCTCCAGTAGCCGCCGCGCGCTTAACGCTGTACGCTGGTTGCGCCATGAAAACCGTCATCCGCTTTCTCGTCTGGATCGCCCTCGTGATCTGGCTGGGCGGCCTCTTCTTCTTCCCTGTCACGGCCGCCGCCGCCTTCGGCACCATTGCGGACACCCATGTCGCCGGCACCATCGTTGCTCACTGCCTCACCACCCTCCATCACGAGGGCCTCTTCGCCGGCTGCTGGATCATCCTCTTCCTCCTCATCGGCATGGCCCTGCGCGTCTACGGACGCAGCATGATCCTCGGCGTCATCGTCACGCTGGTCATGCTCGGATTCACCGCGTATTCGCAGTTCTCCATCATTCCCCGCATGGAGCATGATCGCATCGCAGCCGGCGGCGCTATCGATGCCGTCCCCCGCACCAATCCTCTGCACGCCGACTTCGACCGCCTCCATGTCCGCTCCGAGCACGTCGAAGAGGCAGTCATGCTGGCGGGCATTTTGCTCGCCATTTTGCTTGCCCGGGATACCGGGCCCGGGATGATCCTGCGTCGGCCGTAATCCGCCAGCCCTTTGCTATAATTTTTCTCAGACAATTCGGCTCACTCACTCCTCAGTAGCTCAATGGCAGAGCATTCGGCTGTTAACCGAAGGGTTGTAGGTTCGAGTCCTACCTGAGGAGCCAATCAAATCAA
>DASXFH010000178.1:0-12338 GCA_036489655.1 Acidobacteriaceae bacterium
CAACGGCTTCGGGAACGCGCGCAAGGATACGATCCACCTTCCGGGGTTGTTCAACTGGAACCTGTCGATGTACAAGGATTTTCCGTTCACCCGGAACGCTGAGGGGCCGCGCTTCCAGCTCCGCGTGGAATCATTCAACACGTTCAACCACACAGAATTCCAGAACCTCGATACGGGGACAAACGACAGCACGTTCGGGCAGATCACGAGCACCTACGATCCGCGCGAACTCCAGTTCGGGGGAAAGATACTCTTCTGACCTGGTCTCTACTCCTCGGCGCAGTGGAGCAAACGCTCCACTGCGCTTTTTCCTGTTCAGGCGAAAAGGAGCAGCCGCAATGTTGCAGGGTGAGACTCAGTGGGGTCGAATGCCGGCCATGAAGCGCAGAACATTTCTGAAGAATTCCGCTCTTGCCTCCGCCGCGGCGCTGGTCCCGCGAGCCCTTCGGGCGCAGAATGTTGCGTCCGTTTCGGCTCGGCTGACGCTCGATCCGCATCGGCGCGGCAACCTCATTCCCGCCGACTTTACCGGACTGAGCTATGAGACAGCGCAGCTGGGCGATCCCACATTCTTCTCTCCAGCCAACACGGAGCTGATCGGCTTCATCCGCCGGCTGGGCCGGTCGGGAGTGCTGCGGATCGGCGGCAACACCAGCGAGTACAGCTATTGGACCCCGCAGGGCGGGCCTGGGGAAAACGAAGCCGAGCGCGAGCGCGATGAGGCTAACGTGCTGGAGCAGGCGGTGGGTCCGGACACGGGCCACGGTCCGGCGAAGCACAGGAAGATTACGCCGGCGGCGATTCAGAATCTGGCTGAGTTCGTGCACGCCACTGGCTGGAAGCTGATCTATGGCCTGAACATGGGGACTGAGAGCGCCGAGGTTGCGGCGGCGGAGGCTGCGTACGTGATGCACGCCATCGGGGATCGTCTCATCGCCTTCCAGCTCTGCAACGAACCGGATCTCTTTTCCCACAATGGACTGCGGAAACCGGGCTATGACTACGCGCAGTTTGCCCGGGAATGGCAGCACTTCTACGAGGTGATCCGGCGCAAAGTGCCGAACGCGCTGTTCGCCGGTCCCGACACGGCCTTCAACAACGAATGGTTGGTTCCCTTCGCAAAGCAGTTCAGGCATGAGGTGGCGTTTCTCTCGCAGCACTACTACGCGGAGGGCCCGCCTACCGATCCCTCCATGACGATCGACCGGCTGCTGCGGCGCAATCCAAAGCTGCAGGCGGAGTTCCAGGGCATGGCGGAAACGAAGGTGGAATCGAACCTGCCGTTTCGACTGGCGGAAACCAACTCGTGCTATCAGGGCGGCAAGCAGGGCGTGAGCGACACGTTTGCTTCAGCCTTGTGGGGTGCGGATCTGATGTATCAGCTCGCGACTGCGGGAGGAGCAGGTATTAACTTCCATGGCGGAGGTTATGGCTGGTACACACCTATTGCCGGAACGGTGCCGAACGGCTTCCTGGCTCGCCCGATCTACTACGGAATGCTGTTATTCGCTGAGGCGGGAACAGGACACCTGATCGATGCGCAACTGGATCACGGGCAGCTTCCGCTGCTGACGGCTTACGGCGTAGTGAACGACACAGCGAAAGGCGACAGCGCAGTGAAGGCACTCGTCTTTAATAAGGATGCTCAGCGGGCGGTGCGTCTGACGGTGGACAGCGGAGGAGGCGCGGCGCGAGCGCGGGCCCTGCGCCTGATTGCTCCGCGGCTCGATGACACAACCGATGTGACGCTGGGAATGAACCCTGTGGGTTCGAGTGGCGCATGGAACGCAGGCCATGAGGAAGAACTGCCAGTCCACAATGGAGCGGCGAGCCTGGAATTGCCGGCCGGCAGCGCGGCGCTGGTGAGCATCGCTTCGTAGGGATGTAGAAGGGGCCGGCTTCTGCAATCGTTCTGCTGCCGACGTGACGCAGGCGATGAAGAGGGCCGGCCTGAGGTGCGTCAGCGCAGCGCGGCCAGAATGGCAAGATTAACCGCGACCATGAGCACCGACGATGCGGGAATGACCAGCAGCGCTTTGCCCAGTCGCCGCGGATCGCCGCCGGCAACGGCTCCGATGATGCGCGAGGTGACCGCAAGGCCGGCCCATCCGCAGGTGATCACAATGCCGATGGCGGTACCGGTCATGCGCGGGAAGGCGTTGCCTACAATCGCAAGCGTTGTGGGGAACACCGGCGCCATGGAGAGTCCGGCAAAGAATACGAGCACCCACGATGCCGACACTTTGTGGATGCGCAGCATGAGGAATGTTGTGACTGCCATAGCGACAGAAGCCACGAGCGTGACCTGCGCCGGAGGCACGCGGATGAGGACGGGCACGACCGCGACGCGGCCGAGGAGCAGGCCCAGTGCGAAGCCCCGCGAGAGGATGTTGAGGGCTTGCTTTTCCGGAACGCCTTCGGCAATGAGGTGACGCACCAGCCAGTTCCAGACGCCGACCTCGCAACCGATGTAGAGAAACATAAAGAGGCAGAGCAGGAAGAGCAGCGGGCGGCCGAGAACCGGGCCGGCATCCGCAAGGATGAACCGCCCTGCTCCGGCGGGCGGCGGCATGTGAGCGGCAATCTGGATGCCGAGCGCGACCACCGTGAACCCCGCGACCCAGGAGCAGAGGCGCACCCAGTTGCGCGCGAAGAGATTGGCTGAGATAAACGGCGTGGCCAGCCCGCCAAGGCCGAAGAAGATGTTCACCAGGTTGAGCGCGACGGCGCGGTGCGCTTCTCCCACGTCGCTGGTAAGCGCATTGGCTGCGGTGGTGACGATCCCTCCACCCATGCCGAGCAGAAACAGCAGAAAGACAACGCTGCGAAAGCCGGAGGCGCGCGGCAGAGCCAGCAGGGCAAGGAGGATAAAGGCGAGTCCGAGACTGATGCCGAATTTCTTGCCGACATCGTCGAGCAGCGGACCGACGCCGAGGGAGGCGATCATCAGACCCAGGGCCTGAGCGGTGGCGATGGTTCCGTTCTGGCGCGGCGTGAGCTGAAAGCGGCTGGACAGATACGGGAGGATGGTGCCCAGCATCGCGGCGGTCATGCCATAGACGAAAATCGCGACCACTGCGGCGAGGATCAGCAAGCGGAGATTCTCCTTTAGCGTCGGGCCGAGTCAGTCAGCGGAAAGATCGATCCAGGTACGGGTGCGGTGGCTGTCCAATTCTGCGTCCAGGATCGCAAGCTGGCGCAGTCCATCGGCAAACTGCGGATAATCGCGCGGCGCTTCCGGGTCGCGGATCGATGCATAGAAGCGGCGGAAGACCTGCTTGAACGTGTCGTCATAGCCCTCGCTGTGGCCGCCGGGCAGGTCGGCGAAGCTCCGGGCGCCGGGCTGGAGCAGCGATGGATCCTTGATCATCAGGCCGTTGGGGCCGTCGCGACGGCCGATCCACAGCTCATCGGGCCGCTCCTGGTCCCAGGCGACGCCGGCTTTCGTGCCGTAGATTTCGATGCTGAGGCGATTCTTGCGTCCGGCAGAAACCTGGCTGGCCGTCATAGCGCCGCGAGCGCGCTCGCCCATGCGGAAGATGACCGTGCCGCAGTCCTCGGTATCGACCGGTGTGTCAAGCGTTTCCTGGGCGCCGCTCATCTTGTTCGCAAAAGTTTCGACAGGCCCGCGCGGCTGCCTGCGTTTCCTGTGGAACGTCTGGAGATCGGCGCAGAGCGAAGAGACTCGCAGACCGGTACCATGCTCGGCCATATCGAACCAGTGGGAGCCAACGTCGGCCATGCAGCGCGAGGGGCCTCCGTCTTTGGAAGTGACGCGCCAGTTCCAGTCCGTGTCGTAGAGGAGCCAGTCCTGCGAATAGGTGCCCTGCACCATCAGAATCTCGCCCAGTTCGCCGGCCTCGCGGAGCTGGCGCATTTGCTGAACCATCGGGTAGTAGCGGAGATTGTGACACACGCAGTTACGAAGATCCTTGCGGATGGCGGAGCCCTTCAATTCTTCTGCCTCGAGAGTACTCACCGCCAGAGGTTTTTCGCAGAGCACGTGCTTCCCTGCCTCAAGAGCTGCTTTGGCCATGGGGTAATGCAATGCGTTGGGCGTGCAGATGTGGACGGCTTCGATCTGCGGGTCGCGAAGAATGGCGTCGAAATCGACGCGCGGGACGCCGAAAGCCGACCCGAGCCTCTCTGCCGCAGCGGCGTTGCGGCCGGCAATGGCAGACACCTCCACGTGCTCGACGCGACGAAGAGCTTCGAGGTGGACGCGCCCCATGAATCCTGTGCCGATTACGGCGGTGCGAATGCGTTGCGTCATCTTCTCTTCCCCGCTCAAACCCACCAAGCCGCGCCCGGCTGCTCGCGAATCACCAGGTCATTCAGGAAGGCCGCCGCTTTGGTCAGACCTTCTTCTGCAGAAAGCAGCGAATCCTCGTGCTCAATGGAGAGCACGTTGTCATAGCCGAACATGCGGAGGGTCGAGACAAATTCCCTCCACCACTCGGCACCGTGACCATAGCCGCAGGTGCGGAAGATCCAGGTGCGGTTACGCTCGTCGGTATAGGGTTTGGTATCGAGAACGCCGGTCCGCGGCAGATTCGCCGGGTAGATCTGGGTATCTTTGGCGTGCACGTGAAAGATGGCGTCATTGAGAATCCGAACCGCCGCGATGGGGTCGATGTTCTGCCAGAAAAGATGGCTGGGATCGAAATTGCAGCCCACCGCGGGTCCGGCAATCGAGCGCAGCCGCAGCATGGTCTCCGGACTATAGACGACGAAGCCGGGATGCATCTCGATAGCAATGCGTACGCCGTGATCGGCGGCAAACTTCGCGTGCTCCACCCAATAAGGAGCGACCACTTCGTCCCATTGCCATTGGAGGACCTCGAGATAATCGGGCGGCCAGGGGCAGGTGACCCAGTTGGGCTGCTTCGCGCTGGGCGAATCGCCTGGACAGCCGGAAAAATCAATGACGGTCGGGATGTTGAGCTTCTCGGCGAGCAGAATGGTGCGGCGGCTCACCTCCCGGTCGTGCGCCGCGCGGACTCGATCCGGATGGAGCGCATTGCCGTGGGAGCTGAGAGCTGTGATCGAGAAGCCCTGGCCGGCGACGAGCTTTTGAAATTCCCCCAGCGCCCTGGGGTCCTCCAGCATCGACAGCTTGCAGTGTGCGTCGCCTGGATAGTTCCCGGTGCCGAGCTCAACGCTGTCGATGCCAAGAGCCTTGAGCTTGTCGAGCACGGCGGGCAGGGACATTTGCGAAAGAAGCGGGGTAAAGACACCAACCTTCATAAAACACAGACTCCGCGCCAGAGGTAAACCGCAAGCAGCCATGATACCGCCAGCCCGCAGCATGAACGCGCGGAAGCAGCGGAGAGGCCCCTGCTGTCTCGCGACACGGGACATTGGCTGCAGGAAGGACGGACAATAGAGGGATGGACGCGATCCATTTGAAAGAAGGTACCGCGCGCTGGGATGAGATCAGCCTGGGCGAAGTGATGCTGCGGCTCGATCCCCTGGAAGGGCGGGTCCACACCGCACGGCATTTCCAGGTGTGGGAAGGCGGCGGCGAGTATAACGTGGCGCGCGGTTTGCGGCGCTGCTTTGGCCTGCGGACCGCCATCGCGACGGCGCTGGCCGACAATCCGGTGGGCCGGCTTGTTGAGGATATGATCCTGCAGGGCGGCGTCGATCCGGCGCTGCTGCGCTGGGTTCCCTACGACGGTGTTGGGCGAAACGTGCGCAACGGGCTCAACTTCACGGAGCGCGGCTTTGGGGTGCGTGCTGCAACCGGCTGTTCGGATCGGGGACACACCGCGATTGCCCAGAGCCAGCCTGGCGACTGGAACTGGGACAGCATCTTTGGCCCGGAAAATGGCGCGCGCTGGTTTCACACCGGCGGGATTTTTGCCGCCCTCTCCGCTACCACGCCTGCGGTTACGTCGGAGGCGGTGGATGCCGCGCGGAAGCATGGGACGCCGGTTTCCTTTGATCTGAACTACCGCGAGTCGCTGTGGAAGAGTATCGGCGGCAAGGCCAAAGCGCAGGATGTGAACCGGGAGCTGGTGCGCAAGGTGGATGTGCTGCTGGGCAACGAGGAGGACTTCTCCGCGATGCTCGGCATTACGCTGAAGGGCGTTTCCGAGGAGTTCCACGAGTTGCCGGTCGCCAGTTATGAGACGATGTTGCGCGACGTTGCTGCGGCGTATCCCAACCTGAAGCTGGTCGCGACAACGCTGCGGACCGCGCACACCGCCTCGCGGAATTCCTGGGGAGCGATGGCGCTGGTTCGGGAGGAAGTCGTGCATGTGCCGCAGCGCGAGGTCGAGATCCTGGATCGCGTGGGGGGCGGCGACTCTTTCGCTTCGGGGCTGATCTATGGCATTCTCGCGGGCAAGCCCATCGAATGGGCGGTTCGCTGCGGCGTCGCGCATGGAGCGCTGGCGATGACGACGCCAGGCGACACCAGCATGGCGACGCTGGCTGAAGTGGAGCGCGTGATGAAGGGCGGATCGGCGCGAATCGCGAGGTGAATATGTCGGCAAAAACAATGCAGTGGATTGAGCGGATCGGGATCGTTCCGGTGCTGCGGGCGCGCTCGACGAAAGAGGGGCGCGCGCTGGTGGAGGCGCTGGTCGCGGGCGGCATCACGGTGATGGAAGTCACGATGACGGTTCCGGGCGCCGTGGAGCTGCTGCGCGAACTGAAAACGGCCTATGGCGACCGGCTGCTGCTCGGCTCCGGCACGGTGACCGATGTTGGCCAGGTGCAGGAGACGATTTCCGCCGGAGCAGAGTTCATCGTGAGCCCCAGCTTTCATCCGGAGGTGGTTGGGCGGACGAAGGCGCTGGGCAAGGTCTCGATACCCGGCGCTCTGACGCCGACAGAGGTGATCACCGCATGGCGGGCGGGCGCGGACTACGTCAAGATTTTTCCCTGCTCGGCGGTTGGCGGCGCGAATTACCTGAAGGCTCTGCTCGCGCCGTTTCCAGAACTGCAGCTCATCCCCACAGGCGGCGTGACACTGGATACCGCAGCGAATTTCCTGAAGGCCGGAGCGCTGGCGCTCGGGGTTGGGACGGATCTGGTGAATCCGAAAGCCATTGCCGAGGGCAAGCCGGAGACCGTGACCGAGACCGCCAGAAAATATCTGCAGATCGTTTCGGAGTGCCGCCGATCGGGTTGAGGGGTGACCCTTAGCCGGTAGCCTGTGGCCGGTAGCCGGTAGCCGGTAGCACTAAAGAGGACAGGGGAGCACTCAGGCTTTTGTTCACTCGTGGCGCAGGGCCTGCATGGGATTGACGCGGGCGGCGCGGCGAGCCGGGATCCAGCTGGCGGCGAGGGCTACGAGGAGGAGGAGAGCGGCGGAGCCCGCGAGCGTCTCCAGATCCCAGGCTTTCAGTCCATAAAGAAGACTCGCGACGAGGCGGCCCAGGGCAAGTGCGCCGCTCAGGCCGACGACTGCGCCGAGCAGCACCATCCACGAAGCCTCGCCAAGAACGCTGCGCAGCACCCGGCCCGGCTGGGCCCCGAGCGCCATGCGGATGCCGATCTCGTTGGTGCGGCGGGCCACTGCGTAGGCCATGATGCCGTAGATGCCGATGGAGGCCAGCACCAGGGCGAGGAGGCCAAAGCCTGCAGTGAGGTCGGCGAGGATGCGCTCCTGCCGCATGGTCGCCGCGATTTGCTCTTTCTGCGTGCGGATGTCGACCAAAGGAAGGTTTTTGTCCACGGACTGCACGGCTGCGCGGAGCGAGGGGACGATGGCGTCGGGCTTGAGGCGGGTGGAGACTTCGTAGGTCATGTTCATAGGGCCGAACGCGGATTTGCTTTGCCGATAGGGCAGGTAGACGGTGGACTCGATGTTGGACTGGATACGGTCGTAATAGGCATCGCCGCAGATGCCCACGATCGTGATGGAAACTGCGTCGTCGTCGCCTCCCGAGAAGGTCTGGCCGATGGGATTGCTGTGCGGAAAGAACTCTTTCGCCAGCGCCCGATTGATGACAGCAACTTTCTTTGAGGTTTCCGTATCGCCGTCGTTGAAACCGCGCCCGGCGACGATGGGGATGCCCATGGTCGAAAAGAAGTGCGTGCCGACAGTGTTGTTGTACGCAACCCGTTGCTCTGCTGTTTTGGGCGCACTTGAAGGCACAAAATACCCGTTCGACATATACCCGGCCAGCAGGGGCTCCTGCGACATGGTGATTGCCTGTACACCGGGGACGGCGGCGAGCCTCTGCTCCAGAACCCGGTGCAGGGTGACATCTTTGCCAGCCGGATAGCGCGCCGCCGGCGGATTGATGTTGAAAAGGAGCAGGTGATCGGGGTTGAAGCCCAGGTGAGCCGTGTCGAGGTTGAACAGCGTGCGGACGAAGAGACCGGCGCCGACCAGCAGCAGCATCGACACCGCCATCTGGACGATGACGATGGCTTTGCCGGCCAGGCCACGACGGCGATGGGTGGTGGTCTGCGCAGCTTCCTTGAGGGCCGCGCTGACGTTGACGCGCGTGGCCTGCCATGCGGGAGCCATGCCGAAGACCACGCCGGTCACGATGGAGACGGCTGCGGTGAAGGCGAAGATGCCCCAGTCAAAGGTGGCGTTGAAGGCGGGTGGTCCCCAGGGATCGGCGAGCAGCCGCGGGATGAAGTTACGCGCTCCGTAGGCCAGCAGGAGCCCGGCCGCGCCGCCCATGGCCGAGAGCAGCAGGCTCTCGGTGAGCACCTGGCGGAGAATACGCCGGCGGCCCGCGCCCATGGCCAGACGCACACTCATTTCGCGCTGGCGGACGCTGCCCCGGGCCAGCAGGAGATTCGCCAGGTTGGCACAGGCCAGCAGCAGGACAAAGCCGGCGAGGGACAGCAGGACATAGATCGGCTTTGCCAGCCAGTCGGCCGCGCCGTTTTGTCCGCGGCTGCCGTCGCGCAGCAGGAGGACCGGCATTTTCGCCTTTGGCTTTACGGGGACGGTGGCGCGGACTGCCGCCTGGAAGGTGGCATTCAGATTTGCCTGCGCGCCGGCATCGGAGACGCCAGGCTTCACGCGGCCCATCATCAACACCCACCAGATGCTGCCATCGTCGAGCCAGGGTTTGGAGCCGACGGGCGTGACGATGGGCTGCATGCTGAGGGGCAGAAAGATCTGTGGCGACTGCTGCGCGCCGAAAGCCCCGGTAAAGCCGGGGGGATTGACGCCGATGATGGTCATCGGCGTCGTGTTTAGATCGATGACTTTGCCGATCACGCTGGGCGACCGCCCGAACCGCCTCGTCCAGAAGTTGTCACTGATGGTGACCACCGGCCCGCTGCCAGGAGCGCGGTCATCGGCGTCGTTGATGGCGCGGCCCAGAAGCGGCTGGACCTGGAGGGTTGGGTAGTAGTTGCCGGAGACCATCTCTGTGCTGACCGACTCAGCCTCACCGTCGATGGTCGCGGTCATGGGGCGGCTGTTCTTGAAGGCACACAGATCGGCGAGCGCCTGATTCTCTTTGCGCAGCAGCGTATAGACCGGGTAGGAAAACGAGGTCGTGACACTCTCGCCGTTCGGGTCTCGATCGAAATACCCGGAGAACGTTTGCGCCACGTCGTCATAGTTGGTCATCCACAGCAGACGCAGTTGCTCCGGATGTGGAACGTGCAGGCGGTCGAGGAGCGCGTGCTGCGCGGTGGTGAAGATGACGGTGTTGGCGCCAATACCGAGGGCGAGCGAGCCGACGGCGACGGCGGTGAAGCCGGGACTCTTGCCCAGCATCCGCAGGGCGTAGCGCAGGTCACCGCGGAGCTCGTCGAGACCGCGCGTTCCCCAGGCATGGCGGGTATTTTCCCTGACCGCAGCCACGCTGCCGAGTTCCGCACGAGCGCGGCGTGTAGCTTCTTCGCGCGAGAAGCCGCGGCGCATCAGGTCTTCGGCGTAGCTCTCGATGTGGAAGCGGAGCTCCTCGGTGACCTGCTGGTCGAGTTTGCCTCGGCGGGTTGTCGCCCGCCACCAGGTGCGGATGCGGCTGCTTAGACTCATCGCTCCTCCAAAAGCCGGTAGCCTGTTGCCGGTAGCGGGCCACCGAGGCTGAGGCTACCGGCTACCGCCTACTGGCTGCCGGCTGTTTTCAGAATCGTGCCCATCACACCTGCGAATTCATTCCACTTCTTCTCTTCGGATTCGAGACGGCGACGGCCGGCGGCGGTGAGCTTGTAGAAGCGGGCGCGCCGCTTGTTCTCGCTTTGGCCCCAATCGCCGGCGATCCAGCCTTCGTGCTCCAGGCGGTAGAGCGCCGGATAGAGCGAGCCCTGCTGAATCTCCAGGCGGTCGCGCGAGAGCTGCTGGATGCGCAGCAGGACGCCGTAGCCGTGCAGCGGCCCGAGAGAAACCGCCTTCAGAACGAGCAGATCAAGCGTGCCCTGCAGCAGATCGAGGGCTGAATCGTTGGGCATGCGGCTCTCCTAGCCATTCTTGGAGAGTATGGCGCGACTCTCCCAGACTGTCAAGGAGAGAGGCGCTTCGATCGAAGCCGCTACAATTTCGCTCATGGCGAAAACGGCGGCGAAGAGGGCTTCGAAGAAGGCGGCGCGGCGCGGTGTGAAGGTCGCGGCTCCGGCGAAGAAGGCGGCGCGGGGGAAGGTTGCTGGCAAGCCGGTGAAGGCGGTCGGCAAGGGCCCGGGGCTTGAGCTCGATCCGAAACGGATTGCGGATTTGTTGCGGCGGCTGCGCGCGGCGTATCCCAACGCGGAATGCGCGCTGCTGCACCGGAGCCCGTGGGAGCTGCTGGTGGCGACGATTTTGTCGGCGCAGTGCACTGACGCGCGGGTCAACATCGTCACGCCGGAGCTGTTCCGGAGATTTCCGACCCCGAAGGCCTTTGCCGAGGCTTCCCTGCCCGCGATTGAAGAGGAGATCCGGTCGACGGGGTTTTATCACAACAAGGCAAAGTCGATTTCCGGGGCGGCGAAGGCAGTTGTGAGCCAGCACGGCGGGCGGGTTCCGGAGACGATGGCCGAGTTGCTGCCGCTGCCGGGTGTGGCGCGCAAGACGGCGAACGTGGTGCTGGGCGTGGCGTTCGGCAAGGCGGAGGGCGTGGTCGTCGATACGCATGTGCTGCGGCTGTCGCACCGTCTGGGGCTGACGCGGGCGGAGGATCCAAAGAAGGTGGAAGAGGATCTGATGCGGGTGATCCCGAAGGACCGGTGGATCGCGTTTTCGCACGAGATGATTCACCACGGGCGGCAAATCTGCGTGGCACGGAAACCGCGGTGCATCGATTGTCCGCTGGAGACGCTGTGCAACGCACCGGACAAGACGTGGTCGAGCCACTGAGGGGCAGCCGGGAGCTGGGATCCTCGCTTTCGAACCGGAACAGCATCGTGCGGCGGCGGCGTTCGTCAACAGGAATCCGGCAAGATTCCGGTGGGCTGTGGCCGGGAATGGCACGGCAGGAATTGAGAAAAGTGCATCCAAATATTGGTTGGAGGAGAAGCAATGAAACGTGTTCTCTCAGCCGTTTGCTGTCTCGCGATGTGCGCCGCTCCTGCCCTGGCTCAGAAAAAGGCGGCCATGACCGATCAGCAGTTCGTCGACTTTGCCGCACAAACTGACATGGTGGAAGCCAATCTGGGGCAACTGGCACAGAACGTCGCCGATTCCCAGGGCGTGAAGGATTACGGGCAGATGCTCGTAACGGATCACAGCAAAGATTTCAGCGATCTGCACGGCGCCGCGCAGCAGGCCAGCCTGACGGTGCCGGATGCAATCGACGCCAAACACAACAAAGCGATGGTCGATCCTTTTCAGAAGCTGAAGGGAGCGGCCTTCGATCACAAGTACGTGCAGGAAATGATCAAGGGGCATACTGAGGCGATCGCCCTCTACAAGAAGGAAGCCGACGATGCGCAGAATCCCGGGATCAAGAGCTACGCGGAGAATGCGCTGCCCGTACTCCAGAAGCATCTGGATGGGGCGAAGGCACTGGTGAAGGGTCATACCAAGTAGCGGCTGAATCCAGCCGGCGAGCGTCCGCTTCCCTGCTCTTTTTCTTCGCGCCAGCAGAGTGAGGAGCGGGGAGGTGGGCGCGAAAAACAATCTCACACTTTGCGCATGTGTTTGACAACACGGTACTTACGCAAAGTGCCGTTGCTATGTGTGGCAAGCACGGTAGTTGCTAAGGCCGCTGGATGCAAGTGCGGCAAACAAGGGAGTTGCGGGGCGCTATCCCCTCAGGGTGCGGCAGGGCCTGAAGCTGCAGGCCTCGGCCAGGATGGCTCGCGCGGAGCCTTTCAATCTTCTCAAAGAGCGGTGGAGTTCACCTGCCTGGGCAGGGGAAAAGGAAAAGCTCCGTTCGCGATTTGGGCGGACAGAGCTTTCCTTCTTTGAGCGTACGATTCGCGCGGGAGGG
>DASXFH010000291.1:0-3404 GCA_036489655.1 Acidobacteriaceae bacterium
CTGCGCTCCATCCGCCGATGCGCCTCGGCGGCCTCTTCCATTGGAAACACCCGGTCCATCACCGGCCTCACCTTGCCGGACGCCAGCAGCGGCCATACCTGCTCCTCCACGCCATCGCGCAGGCGGCGCTTCTCCTCTACCGGTCGCGAGCGCAGCGTCGAGCCAGTAATCATCAGACGTTTCCCCATCAGCAGGCGAAGGTCCAGCCTGACCTCGGCGCCATGAGAAAACGCGATGTGCACCAGCCGTCCATCCCGAGCCAGAATTTCCACGTGCTTCGGGAAATAATCGCCGCCCACCATGTCGAGAATTGCGTCAACGCCCGCGTCCGGCGGAGTCCCCGCCCACTCCTGCGCTCCGGCCGCCCAGTCTTCCTCACGATAGTTCCACGCCCGCTCGCATCCCAGCTCGCGCAGGAACCGGCATTTCTCGGCGGACCCGGCCGTCGCAGCCACCCGCGCGCCAAAGGCTCGCGCGATCTGGATGGCCATCGTCCCCACCCCGCTGGTCCCGCCCTGCATCAGAAAGTGATCGCCGGCAAACAGTCTTCGCGGCTCGAAAAGATTCGCCCACACCGTCATCGACGCTTCCGGCAATGCTGCGGCCTCCTCCAGGCTCAGACCTTTCGGCACCGGCAGGCAGCACCCTCCCTGCGCTACGCAAAACTCCGCGTAGCCACCGCCTGGAATCAGCGCACACACCGTATCGCCGACGTGCCATCGGTCTTCCGCGTCCGGTCCGCACTCCACAATCGTGCCCGCCACTTCCATCCCCAGCACCTCCGACGCGCCGGGTGGAGGCGGATAATGCCCCGCGAGCTGCAAAAGGTCCGCCCGGTTCAGCCCAGCAGCAGCCACCTGGATCAGAACTTCGCCAGGGCCTGGCCGCGGCGGCTCTGCCTCTGCCAGACGCAGCACCTCAGGCCCGCCAAATCCGTCAAGCGCGATGATCTTCATGCCTTCATTAGACACAAAAGGCGGCGAAGCCGATCCATCCTGCTCCCGGCTCCCCGCTCCTGGCTCCCTGCGCTATTCCGCTCTCAGCGTCTCCGCCGGATCGATCCGCGCAATCCGCAGCGCCGGCAGCAGACTCGCCGCCGCCGCAATGCCCAGCAGCAGCAGCGGCACCGTCGCCAGCGTCACCGGATCGTAGGTGCCCACGCCGTAGATCGCGCTCTTCATCACCCGCAGCACGACAAAGCAGCATGCCAGCCCGACGAACACCCCGCCGCCCGCCGCCGTCAGTCCCGACGTCGCGATGTGGCCCATCGCCTGGCCCAATGTCGACCCCAGCGCGATTCTGATCCCGATTTCCCGCCTCCGCTGCACCACCAGGTTCGATACCAGCGCGTACACCCCAACCGCCGACAGCAGCAGCGCCAGTCCCGCCAGCGTCCCCAGCAGCGTCACTTCGATTCGCTGCATTTGTAACTGCTGGTGCAGCACATCCTCCATCGAGTAGAAGCCGGAGAACGGCAGCCCCGGAGCTGCCGACGTCAGTGCCTGCTGCATTTTCCCGGTCAGATCGCCAACAGGTCCCTGTGTGCGCACGATCCACGAAGGCTGGAACCACATGTTGGCCAGGTTCACCAAACTCTGGCTCGCCTGAGCTGCCGTCACATAATACAAAGGCTCCGTTGCCAGCGGCGCTCCGTGGCTCATTCCCAGTGTCTTCACCACATCGGGCACCACACCCACAATTGTGTACGTCGACTTTCCCGACTGGAAGTGCCGCCCCACCGGATTCGGGTTGTTGTAAAACTTCCGGCCAAAAGCCTCGTCCACCACCGCCACCGGTTCCGAAGTGGCCGTATCGCTGTCGCGAAGCGCGCGTCCGCTCAAAATCGGAATCCGCAGCGCAGCGAAGAACTCCGGCGTCACCCAATCCAGGCTCGATCCCCACTCGTACCCCGCATGCGGACCGTCCATAATCCGCAGCCCATCGTTCAACCCGCGCTCGTACGGCACGCTCAGCGTAACCGCGGCATCCTCCACTCCGGGAATCCGGTGCATCGTCGCAACGCTCTCCCGCAGCAGTCGTTGAAAACTCTCCGCAGTCTGATACCGCGCATCGTCCAGCGACGCCTTGGCCGTCATCACATCGTGCGCGTCGAAGTTGGGCGGCAGCATCTCCAGATGCACGACCGTGCGGATCAGCAACCCGGCCCCGGCCAGCAGCACTACCGTCAACGCCACCTCGGCTCCGATCAGCCATTGCCTCACCCGCCCCGATCCCCCCGCCACACTTCGCGTCCCCGAAGCAATCGCGCTGCGCAGGTCCACGCGCCGCGTCTCCAGTGCCGGCAGCGCCCCGAACAACAGGCTGGTCACCAGTGAGGCGCCCACAGCAAACAGCAGCACCGCCCCGTTCAGAGCAAAGCCCCCGATCGGCATCATTTCGTTGGGCAGCAGCCCCTTCATCACTGGAAACAGCAGCGCCGCAAGCGCGACACCGGCAGCGCCGCCTGCCAGTGCCAGCAGCAGATTCTCGACCCACAGCTGCCGCAGAATCCTCGCTCGTGAAGCCCCCAGCGCCATCCGCGTGGCGATCTCCGGCGTCCGCCGGTGAATCCGCGCCAGCATCAGCCCCGCCAGATTCGCGCACGCGATCAGCAGGATGAACCCGACCGCCAGCATCAACGCCTCGGTCTGTGCTTTCATCGCGCTCGCCGCGTAAGCGTGCAGCAGCATCGGACCATACGACACATTGATCTTCGAAAGATCGCCATTGCGCGGCGGCGGCATGTGCGCCAGCTCTGCCCGCACCTGCTCCCACGTCGCGCCCGCCTTCAGCCGCATCAGCATCAGGCAGTTATTTCCCGCGCAAACTCCATGCGGATCGGCCGGCATCAGCGGCGTCCACACCTCCGCCGGATGCGGCATCTCCGCCCCGCGCGGCAGCACGCCCACCACCGTGTACGGCGCGCCCTTCAGCAGAATCGGCTTGCCCAGAATCCCCGCATCGTCATGGAAGAGCGAGTGCCACAGCCCATAGCTCAGGACCACAGCCTTCCCCGCCCCCGGCCGATCCTCATCCTCGGTAAAGCCGCGTCCCAGCAGCGGCTCGATCCCCAGCACCTGAAAGTAGTGCGCCGATACCAGAGCCCCATGCACATACCGGGTCGCTCCACCCTGAGCCGCCCCGGCCTCGAGGTTCACACCTTCCGTATCGCCAAAACCCTGCCCGGTGATCGCCGCCGTCACCGACGGCACATTCTGCGTCACCGCCGCCCACGTGATGCTGTCCGACGAGTCATCGTCCTCGAACCGCCCCGGATCGCTCTTCAGGGTCTTGTGCGCTACCAGCGCCGCCAGCCGCTCCGGTTGCGGATATGGCAAACCTCGCAACAGGAAACCATCCAGCAGGCTGAAGACCGCAGTGTTCACCCCAATCGCCAGCGCCAG
>DASXFH010000221.1:0-6362 GCA_036489655.1 Acidobacteriaceae bacterium
AGCCTGTAGCCGGTAGCCTGTAGCCGGTAGCTAGTAGCTGCGGTGGCGCGATTTGGAACCGGCGGGGAAGACTTTGCGTATGGTCCTGTGGCGGTACCACAGGACTCTGTGGCATAGTGCCTATTGCTGTGGGCATGGCACAGGAGCGGCGGGGAAATTCGAAGGTTGGATTTGCGGGCTGCGATGAAGCGGACAGAGATTAGCGGATAGCGCACGGGCGACAAGCCAGAGGAGACGCGATGGCGAATGGGTGGGGGCGGCGGATGGGGCAGCGGGTGCAGGCGTTCTTTAGAAAAGCTGCACTGGATCGGGAGCTGGATGCGGAGATGGCTGCGCATCTGGAGATCGCCATCGAGGAAAACGAGCGGAGCGGGATGACGCCTGAGGAGGCGCGGCGGCAGGCGCTGGTGCAATTCGGAGGCGTGCAGCGAGCGCGCGAGGAGCAGAGAGCGGCGCGGGGGCTGCCGTTTCTGGATGTGCTGGGGCAGGATCTGCGCTACACGGTGCGAACGCTGCGGCGCGATGCCGGGTTCACGGTGGTGGCCGTGCTGATTCTGGCTTTGGGGATCGGGGCCAACGTCGCGGTGTTCAGCGTGGTGAACACGCTGCTGCTGCGGCCGCTGCCGTTTCCGGAGCCGGGGCAGCTGGTGCGGATCACGACGGTGAATCCTGTGTGCGGCGAGTCGTGCCGGACGTACTCGGCGGATGCAACGCGGGAGTTCCAGGAGCGGAACCACTCCTTCAGCTCGGTGACGGGATACTTTGCCTTCACCGGGCCGAACAACTTCAAGCTGACGGATCGGGCGGTGCCGGTGCCGGCCACCGGCATTTTGGTGATGAACAACTTCTTCCAGTCGCTGGGAGTGCGGCCGATGCTGGGGCGGCTTTTTATGCCCGAGGAAGCGCTGCACGGAGCGCGGCCGACGGCGGTGCTGAGCTATCCCTTCTGGAAGAGGCAATTCGGAGGCAATCGCAACATTGTCGGACAGGCGGTGAACTTCAACGGGACGCCGGTGACGGTGATTGGAGTGCTGCCGGAGGGTTTTGACTTTGGTTCGGTGTTCTCCCCCGGAGCGCGGGTGGACATGTTCGTTCCGTACGTGATGTCGGACTTCGAGCACGACGGGAACGATCTGGCGCTGATGGGGCGGCTGAAGCCTGGGGTGACGGTGGCGCAGGCGCAGGAGGAGGCGAACCAGCTGTTTCCGAAGCTGGATGGCGACCTGACCCATCCGGAATGGAAGCCGGGCTACACCGCACAAGTAATCGGGATGAAGGAGTATGTGAGCGGGAAGCTGCGCCGGTCGCTGGAGGTGTTGTGGGCGGCGGTGGGGCTGATTCTGCTGATTGTGTGCGTGAACCTGTCGAACCTGCTGCTGGCGCGGGCGGCAGCGCGGAGCCGGGAGTTCGCGATGCGCATGGCGCTGGGAGCGAGCCGGGGGCGGATTGTGCGGCAATTGCTGATTGAGAGCCTGGTGCTGTCGACGGCGGGGTCGGCGCTGGGGCTGGGGATCGCGGTGGGCGTGACACAATTCGTGGCGCATTCGGGATCGATTGCGCTGCCGCTGTTAACCGATGTGCGTGTCGACGGGGAAGCGGTGGCGTGGACGGTGGGGCTGGCGTTCGTGGTGGCGATGCTGTTTGGACTGGTGCCGGGGCTGCGCATGGCGCGTGGACCGGTGCAGGAGGCGCTGAAGGATTCAGGACACGGGATGAGCGAAGGGCGGAGGCATGAGGGGCTGCGCTCCACGCTGGTGGTGGCGGAGGTGGCGCTGGCGTGCGTGCTGCTGGTGGGCGCGGGGCTGCTGCTGCGCAGCTTTCTGCATTTGCTGGATGTGGATCTGGGATTCCGTCCGGCGCATGCGGACACGATCACTCTGGACTTTGACGATGGCCAGAAGCCAGCGGCGCGGGTGGCGCAGTGGCAGGAAATCCTGCGGCGGGTGGAGGCGATTCCGGGGGTGGAGACGGCGGGAATCACAGACAATCTGCCGCTGAGCCGGAACCGGAGCTGGGGCATCCAGGCGAAGGGGGTGGAATACCGGGATGGACAGCTGGAGGGGACGTTTGTGTTCATCGTTTCGCCGGGGTACCTGGAGGCCATGGGGATGCGGCTGGCGGAAGGGCGGGATTTTCGCTGGGACGACAGCACCAAGCCGCCGGGCGTAATCATCAACGACACGGTGGCAAGGGCGCTGTGGCCGGGGCAGGATCCGGTGGGGCGGATCGCGGTGGCCGGGGGAACGGACGTGCAGGTGATCGGCGTCATTGCGGACGTGCACGAGTCGACGGTGGAAGGCGGCGGGGGCTGGCAGATGTATCTGCCGGTGACGGCGCCGCAGTTTGGTCCGGAGGGAGCGGATCTGGTGGTGAGGAGCGCGCTGCCGACCGGGTCGCTGGCGGGGAGCGTGATGGCCACGGTGCGGGCGATCGACCCAGGACAGCCGGCGACGCAGCTGCGGCCTCTGCAGGCGCTGGTGGATCATTCGACGTCGCCGCGGCGGTTCTTTGTGCTGCTGGTGGGGATCTTTGCGGGGCTGGGACTGTTGCTGGCAGCGCTGGGGATTTATGGAGTGATTGCGTATTCGGTGACGCGGCAGACGCAGGAGATCGGGATCCGGATGGCGCTGGGGGCGAGCCGCGGACGGGTGCAGCGGACGGTGCTGGGGCGGACGCTGCGGCTGGCGTGCGCGGGACTGGTGGTGGGGACCGTGGTGTCGCTTGCGGCAGCGCGGGGGATTGCAACGTTGCTGTATGGGACCGAGCCGACGGACTGGGTGACGTATGCGGGGATGGTCGCATCGTTGCTGATTGTGGCGGTGGTGGCGGGATATCTGCCGGCGCGGAGAGCGTCGCGGGTGGATCCGCTGGTGGCGTTGAGGACCAACTAGACGGTAGCCGGTAGCCGGTAGCCGGTAGCCGGTAGCCTGTAGCTGGGAGCTGGGAGCTGGGAGCTGGGAGCTGGGAGCTGGGAGGTTGGAGGTTGGAGCCGGGAGCTGGGAGGAGAAGAGGCAGAGGGCCTCCTGGGTGTCCGGAAATGGACGGGTGGGTGGCGCACTGGACAGGATTGGGCTTTGGAGGGCCTTCGGCGGGACGCCGGAGGCCTTTCTTTTCAGCGAGGCGCGCGGTGGAGCGATGGCGAGCGAGGTGCATCGGAAACAGGGAGAGGCTGCTGGTGGGAACGCGACCCCTTCCGCTGGTCCATCTTTACTGTTGCGAGGAGAAAACGCCGTGATGGCTGATCTGAAGACGGCATTTCGACAACTGCGGAAGTCGCCGTCGTTTACGGTGACGGCAGTGCTGACACTGGCGCTGGGCATTGGAGCGACGACGGCGATTTTTACGCTGGTGGACCAGGTGCTGCTGAAGTCTCTGCCGGTGAAGGATCCGGCGGGGCTGTTGCGGATTGGGGACAACGAGCAGTGCTGCTTTAACGGGGGCCTGCCGACGTGGACGGGCAAGCCATATGACTGGTCGCTGTTTTCGTATCCGCAATATGAGGAGTTTCGCGATCACACGCCGGGGCTGGAGAGCCTGGCGGCGTTTGAGGGCGGGAGCCGGGAGATGGCGGTGCGGCGGGCGGGAAGCCAGGATCCGGCGCAGCCGTATTACGGGGAATTTGTTTCGGGGAATTCGTTCGATGTGCTGGGGCTGCGGGCGTATGCGGGGCGGCTGCTGAAGCCGAGCGACGATACGGCGGGCGCGGCGCCGGTAGCGGTGATGAGCTTCCAGACGTGGCAGCAGATGGGGCGGGACCCGGGCGTGGTGGGGTCGAGCTGGCAGATCAACGGGCAGGCGATGACGGTGGTGGGGATTGCGCCGCCGGGGTTCTACAGCGAGCGGCTGAGCGATACGCCTCCTGCATTCTGGATGCCGCTGCATCTGGTGCCGGCGATCTGGCCGCGGCAGGCGAATCTGCTGGAGCAGGGCGGGCAGCAGTGGCTGAACCTGATGGGGCGGCTGACACCCGGCGCGAGCGTGGCGGCGGTGCAGGCGCGGATGGTGGTGGAGCTGCAGGCCTTTCTGCGGAGCCCGGTGAGCCAGATGGAGGCAGCGGAGCGGCCGCTGATTTCGCGGCAGTATCTGCGGCTGTCGCCGGGGGGCGGGGGCGTGCAGCGGATGCAGGAGCAGTATGAGAGCGATCTGCATTTGCTGATGTGGGTGTCGAGTTTCGTGCTGCTGATTGCGTGCGCGAACCTGGCGAATCTGATGCTGGCGCGGAGTGTGACGCAGCGGCAGCAGACGGCGGTACGGGCGGCGCTGGGGGCGCAGCGGAAACAACTGGTGCGGCGGGCGCTGGTGGAATGTCTGGTGCTGGCGATGCTGGGCGGGCTGGCGGGGATTGTTGTCGCGTGGGGTGGGGCGAAGCTGATCCTGCACCTGGCGTTTGCGCAGAATCCCATCACGATCAGCGCGAGCCCATCGCTGACGGTGCTGGGATTTGCGATCGGGGTTTCGCTGGTGACGGGGCTGCTGTTTGGGGTGGCGCCGGCGTGGCGGGCAGCGCAGGCCGATCCCATCGAGGCGCTGCGCGGGGCGAACCGGGCGACGGGGCGGCACGAGACGATCGCGCAGAAGGCGCTGGTGGTGGCGCAGGCGGCGGTGTCGGTGGTGCTGCTGTGCGCGGCGGGGCTGCTGATCCTGAGTCTGCGGAAGCTGGAGCACCAGCATTTCGGCTTCGACCCGGCCAATCGGACGGTGGTGCAGATCAATACGGAGACGGCGGGTCTCAAACCGGAGCAGCTGGATGACTTTTACCGGAAGGTGAATGACTCGCTGTCGGCGATTCCGGGCGTGGAGCGGGTAGCGAATTCGACGTGGAGCCCGATGGACGGGAACAACACCAGCGAGGATGTATGGATCGACGGGCAGCCGGCGCCGCCGCCAGGGTCGGCGGTGAATTTGAGCTCGTGGGTGAGGGTAAGCCCGCAGTATTTTGCGACGATTGGGACGAAGGTGGTGGAGGGGCGGGCGTTCCAGCAGAGCGATAACCGGACGAGTGCGCCGGTGGCCATTGTGGATGAGGCATTCGTGAAGAAGTACCTGCACGGGGAGAATCCGATCGGGGTACATTTTGGCGACTGGGATGCGGAGCATCCGACGGTGTACACGATTGTGGGCGTAGTGGAAGACGCGCAGTACTGGTCGCCGAACGACGCGGACAATGTGGGGGGACATCCGATGTACTTCCTGCCGGCGGGGCAGTGGGTGGCGCCGCCGCCGGTGACGCCGGAAGCGGCAGCCTGGGCGCAGTTCCTGACGAATACCCATTACCTGGATTCGCTGGAGATCGAGACGCACGCGAGGGTGCCGGACCTGGAGGCACAGGTGCGGAACCGGCTGACAGAGATCGATCCCAGCCTGATGATCGTGCACTATCACAGCTTTGCGCAGCAGGTGCAGGAGGCGTTCAGCCAGCAGGCGATGATCGTGCAGCTGACCTCGCTGTTTGGTTTGGTGGCGCTGGCGCTGGCGGGGATCGGGCTGTACGGCGTGACCGCGTATGCGGTGGCGCAGCGGACCAGCGAGATCGGGATTCGCATGGCGCTGGGCGCGAACCGTATGGATGTGCAGCGGATGGTGCTGCGCGGGGCGTTCCTGCAGGTGGGTACGGGGCTGGCGATCGGGATACCGTGCGCGATCGAGGCGGGCCGCCTGATGGCAGCTGAGCTGTTCGGGGTGGGGGTCCTGAATCCGCTGGTGCTGGGTGCGACGGTGGTGGTGCTGGGCGCGACTGCGCTGCTGGCGGCGAGCTTGCCGGCGCGCCGGGCGGCCGGAGTGGAGCCGATGGAAGCGCTGCGGGGGGAGTAGTTGGGAGAGGGCACAGGGCACAGTCCACAGTCGCCAGCCCACAGTCGGAGCTACCGGCTACGCGCTTCTGTAACCTGCAACCTTGCTTTTCCCTGGCCTTGACTTTCTATCCATAGACAATCTATGGTTCGACCCATGGCGAGCAAAACTGATCTTTTGCCGGGGACTCTGGACCTTTTGATTCTGCAGACGCTGAAGCGGGCGCCGCTGCACGGGTATGGGATCGCGCAGTCGATTAAGCGAGTGAGCGACGAGGCGCTGACCGTCGAGGAAGGCTCGTTATATCCCGCGCTGCAGCGGCTGCTGCTGCAGGGCTGGGTGAAGGCCGAATGGAAGATAACGGAAACCAATCGGCGGGCGCGGTTCTACACGCTGACGGCGGCGGGGCGAAAGCAGCTGGGGCTGGAGATCTCGAAATTTGAACAGATGATGGCAGCCATTGGGAGGGTGCTGGCAGACGCCGAGGAGGCGGGATGAGCCTGTTGAGCGCGATGGGCCGGTTTGCGCGGAAGCTGGGCGTCCTGCTGCGGCGGGAGCAGTTCGGCGGCGAG
>DASXFH010000265.1:0-3202 GCA_036489655.1 Acidobacteriaceae bacterium
CGTCCCTGGATCTTCACGTCCCTGGTTAGGATGAGTTTGCCGCTCTACCGCAGCACCACCATCTTCAGCCAGCCTTCCCACACATCGGACCAGGCATGCGCAATCATGTTCGCGCGCAGGTTTCTGCGCCACGCGGCAAGCACCCCATAGAGAACACCGAGAACGCCGATGACCATCTCCTGCTTCCATCCCTGGTAGCTGTGCATCAGGCCAAAGACCGCCGCCTGCCCCAGCACGGCCACCACAATGCTCCCGCTCAGCGCATGAAACTGCCGCTGCAGGTAGCCGCGGGTCTGCAGCTCTTCCGTAAATCCCGCCGTGATCGAAACCAATATCCAGACCAGAATCTCGGGCACGCTCTGCGGCAGAAGCGCGGCTGCGGAGCGCGCAGTGTCCGGGCCCAGCAGCAGATGCACACCATACGCCGTCGCCTCCCACACCACCCAGAACGGCACCGCAATCGCAACGTCCGCAAGCACGTTCCGCCACGATCTCCATCTACCGCCGGAGAGCGTCTCCAGATTGCCCCCATGCCAATGAACGCCTGCCCAGCAGTAATACAGCAGCGCGCAGTCTGCGAGTATGTCGATGAGATAGTTCTTCATCGCCTGGCTGTGATCGGCAATCTGTCCCGCAGCCGCGTGCCCTTGTCCCGCCTTCTGCACGTAAAAGCCCCACACCACGATGGCCGCGTTGATCAGCAGGTATCCCGCCAGATGGCCCCACGAAGCGATCTGGCGAACGCCGCGCGTCGCCGTCTCTTCATGCTGGGCATCATTCGTAGCAGACATAGTCATTCAATGCCGCCGGGCTCGGTTTACGACCTGAGAGAAGCACGGTCGCCCACAAACCCAAAGTGAGCGACCAGAGGAAGCGAACTTAACTGCCGGGCGCCAAAGGCGCGTCCGCCCGGACGGCCAGTCCCGACCAAAGGAAGCGAACCTGACTACCCGCGCCAAAGGCGCGTCCGCCCGGACGGCCAGTCCCGTGTCCGCCAGGCCAGCCCCCACCACAGCGCAATCCCCGCCAGTTGCGCCAGCACCATCCACTCCGCTATCCGCCACGCCGCATCGCCACTGCCACGCGATGCCGCCGCCGCTATCACCAGCAGGCAACACAGCACCGCGGCGCCCGCCAGCATCGCATTCCGGCCATAGTGCGTCCGCCGCACAAACATCCCGCTCCATTCGGAGGCACGCGCCACCTTCCGCTCCGGCAACTGCGCCATCACCCGGACCGCAAACTCCGCCGGCACCGCCACCACGGGCGCCTGCTCCAGCGCGCGCGTGATGCGATCCTCCTCTTCCCGTTGCAGATTCCGCTCCGGCGTCATAGCGCAGCCTCCTTCCGCCCTGTCGTACTCATTCCTGTCGTACTCATTCCTGTCGTACTCATTCCCGTCGTGCTCGTTCCCGTCGTCATCGCAATCAACTCGCGCAGCCGCGCCCGCCCCCGATGCAGGTGCGTCCGCACCGTGCCGATCGGCATTCCCAGCACCACCGCAATCTGTTCATACGTCCGTTCTTCCTGATGGTAGAGCACCAATATGGTCCGTTGGATCGCGCTCAACTGCGCCAGCGCCCGCTCTACCCCGTCGGCAAACTCGCGCTCCAACAGCATCTCCTCGGCATTGCGCGACGGATGCCGCAGCCGGTCGCCCCAGTCCTCCGCCTCATCCGCCAGCGAGGTCAGCGGCCGCTCTTCGCGGTGCCGCCGCCGCAGCTCGTCCTGCGCCACGTTCACCACAATGCGGTACAGATACGTCGACACCAGCGACTCACCGCGAAAACCCGGCAGCGCGCGATACAGTCGCAGAAAACAATCCTGCGCCAGGTCGTCCAATCCCTCGCCCGTTCCCAACAGCCGCAGCAGGGTGCGAAAGACCATCGGCGCATGCTCCTCCACCAGCGCCCGGAAGCGGGTATCGCCGGCAACAGGCGTAACTGGAGGAACAGGCTCTTGCACGAAAGTAAGCACCTGAGAATGCACGTGGCAGAGTAAGACCGGGCCAACCTTGCAAAGTTTCACGCCCGAAATTTATTTCGACCGATGAAACTCCGCCGCGCCGCGCCAGTCTAACGCCGCCAGTACGAGCATTTCCCCGGCAAAATGCCGAAACAACGGAAACGCTCCACGGAGTCTTCTATGTCATCGTCCATGTTTATGTCGCCCTTCGTCGTCGCCGTCGCCGGCTGCCTCATGATCCTCGGCCTCGGCTGCTTCGGAATCTATTCCGAAATGGATCAGAAGCGTCTCCGCTCGCAGGAGCGCATGACTCTTCTAGCCCGCGGCATGTCCATCGAAGACATCGAACGCCTGCAGCGCCAGGTGCAGAACGAGGATGTCTCAGACCCCGTCCGCACCATGAACAACATCCGCCGCACCGCCATGATTCTGCTTGCCAGCGGCGTCGGTGTCATCGTCTTCGGACTGTTGTTCGCCGCCATTCTGCAGAATCATGTGCTGCTCATCATTCCCGCCGCCGGCATCATTCCCATCGCCATCGGCCTCGGCTTCTGGATCGACTACAAGATGCAGGCGCGCGATCTCGCGCGCTTCGGCCTGGAAGTCGACGCCCAGACACCGGCGCGCAAATAACCCTGCACGCTGCCGCCTACCGGACGCCGGCCATAGCCGCTTCCCGCACACCCGATCGCGTGACCGACAGCACGCTGATGTCATCCTGCTGACCGAAGTTTTGGGCCGCCGTCGCTATCTCTGCTGCGCTGATTTGCTTTCTCAATAGTTCGTGAACGCGATCGAAGCCGAAGAGCTTCCCGTCCTCGCCCTGCGCTTCAGCCACGCCATCGGACAGCAGCATGAGTCGGTCGCCTGGTTCCAGTTGGAACGACATCACTGTGAATGCAGCATCGGGAGTCATGCCCAGCGGCACGGCGCCTTCCATCGGCAGCTCTTTCCCGTTCAGGTAAGGCGGCAAATGTCCGGCGTTGGCCAGCGTCACCACGCCATCGGCTTCGATGCGCAATGCCAGGCACGTCGCATGAGCATGTCCGCGCCCGCACAGCCGTTGATTCAACGACCGCAATATAGCCAGAGCATCAGGTTCATACTGCGCCGTCGTGCGGATCGCGCCCACAATCAGCGCCACCAGCATCCCCGCCTGCAGGCCCTTCCCCGTCACGTCGCCAACCACAATCAGCACGCTGCCATCGCTCGCGTGCGGAATGATCTGGAAGAAATC
>DASXFH010000318.1:0-4046 GCA_036489655.1 Acidobacteriaceae bacterium
GCATGCTCAACTCCTGCTCGCCCAACGTCTCGGTGGTGAACATCGACAACGGTTTCGGCGCGGCGTATGTGGCTGCGATGATCGTGCGCAGCGGCGAGAAGCCGGGCAGATAAATTCAATCCGGGTGCCCCAGGTCTCGCCGTTGAGACCCGGGATTGGCGAGCCTACTCTTCTCGAAGCGCGACCATAGGATTCACCGTCGCTGCGCGTTGCGCGGGCAATAGGCTGGCGACGAGGGCGACCAGCGACAGGCCGAGAATCGAGGCGCACAACGTGAGCGGGTCGGTGGGCTTGAGTCCGTAGAGCATGGAGCGTGCGGCTGCTCCGGCGGCGAGGGCGAGAGCTGTGCCGGCGGCGAGACCGATAATCAAGAGGATGCCCGCCTCGCGCAAAATCATGGCGAGGATCCTGCTGCGCTTCGCGCCCAGCGCCATGCGGATGCCGATCTCGTTTCTGCGCTGGATGACCATGTAGGAGATCACTCCGTACAAGCCCACCATGGCCAGAATGGTGGCCAGCACCCCGAAAAAGCCGGAGAGCGTAGCCATCAGCCGCTCGCGCAGCAGGCCTTCGCGGATCTGGGTCTTGAGCACGGTGAAGTTCAGTACCATGGCGGGATTGATCTCGTTGGCCGCCCGCTTGATGGAGGCGATGAGCGGGAGCAGCGGCTCGTCGGAGCGGATCATCAACGTCGAGTCCGCCTCCGGCCCGTTGATCTGCGTGAACGAGAAGAACGCAATGGGCACGGGCTTTTCGCGCAGTTCGTAGTACTTCGTATCTTTCACCAGACCGATGATCTGGTAGCTCTCCGCGGGCTTATCGGTGAAGCGGAAGACGCGCCCGACCGGATTTCCGCCGCCAAGAAACTTGTGCGCAAAGGTTTCATTCACAATGGCCACACTCGGCGACTTGGGTGTATCGGTCTGATTGAAGTCCCGGCCCGCCAGCAGCGGTGTTTCCATGGTCTGGAAGTACCTGGGGCTTACGCGATTGAAGGTCACGTCCTGCCGCTGCGGTCCGTCCGCGAGATCGATGTTGTCGTCCCATCCGGCGTATCCCAAAGGCACCATCAGAACTTCAGCCGCGTCGCTCACGCCGGGAACCGCCCGGATTCGCTCCAGTAATTGATGTGTAAAGACCATCTGGCTGTCCTGCGAGAGCTTCAACGGGGAGAAATCGAAGTTTGTGACCAGGATGTGATCCTGCTGGAAGCCCGCATTCAAGGTGAGCAGGTTGCGGAAGGTGCGCACGAAGAGCAGTGCGCCTGTGAGCAGCACCAGCGAGAGCGCGACCTGTGACACCACCAGAGCGCGCCGCAACATGAAGCGTTCCCGTCCCGCGGTTGCCCCGCGTCCGTTGGCCTTCATGGCCGCTCCGGGTTCGGTACGCGAGGCCTGAATCGCCGGAGTCAGCCCGAAGAGCAGGCAGGTAAGGAGCGCCAGGCCGGCTGCGAAGCCAAGCAGCCGCCAGTCCGGAGTAAGCTCGATGAAGAGGCGATTCTGCGGCGTGCTGAGGAAGGCTACCAGAGCGCGACTCAGAATCTGCGCCAGGCCCACGCCGGCCAGCGTTCCGAGCGCGGCCAGCAGCAGGCTTTCGGCCAGCAGCTGGCGGATCAGCCTCGCGCGCGACGCGCCCAGTGTCAGCCGCAAAGCCATTTCCCGCTGCCGGGCGCTGGCCCGCGCCAGCATCAGGTTGGCGAGATTGGCGCAGGCAATGAGGAGAACGAGCCCGGAAAGCGCCAGCAGCGCCCACAGCGGATCGTCATATTGTTTGCGCAGCCAGGAGACGCCGGTCGCCGCTGGCAATGCACCCAGGTGGAAGGATAGATAGTCCTTCTTCAAAATCGCATCGTATTGGCCGGGCAGTGTCGCGGCGAATATCCCGGGAGAGACGGCGTCGAGCTGCGCGGAGGCGCGCTTGATGGTCCAGCCCGGCTTCAGGCGGCCGATGGTCGCGATCCACCATGAGAGCGGATCATCCATCAAACCGCCCTTCGTCGAAAAGACCGGCTGGCTGCACAGGGGGATGGCCACATCGAAGTTCTGCCCCACCTGAACGCCATAAAAACTGGCCGGTGTGACACCCATGATCTGAAAGGGATGACCGTCCAGCAGCAGCTTGCTGCCGATCACATCGGTGCGGCCGGCGAACTCGCGCTGCCAGAAGGAATCGCTGAGGATCGCCCCCTGCGCACCGCAGCCGCGGTAATCGTCGGACGGAGAGATCAGCCGGCCCAAGGCGGGTTCAACGCCCAGCACTCCGAAGAAGTTTCCGCTTACCATCAAAGTGTTCGCGTAGCGCGCTTCACCGCCCAGGCCGAGGTTATAACGGGTGGGGAACCATGCCGCGAGTTCGCTGAACCCCTGCTGCTGCTTGCGCACCTGGTTCCAGAGGACGCCGGTGAGCTCAGCCTGCTCGCCGTAATGATTCCCAGAACAGCAATGAGGAGAGCGCACGATATCCACAGTGGCCAGTTGCTGAGGAGCCTTTACCGGCAGCGTGCGCAGGCGCACTGCGTCGAGCAGCTGAAAGATGGTGGTGTTCGCACCGATGCCCAGGGCCAGAGAGAGAATGGCCACGACGGCGAATCCCGGGTTGCGGGCCAGCAGGCGCGCCCCGTAGCGGAGGTCGGCGAGCAGCGCCGGGAAGAGCTTCTCCTGGCCGTCTTTGCCCGCAGCCAGCGGCGGCTTCGCGGCACGCACGGTGGCGCTGAGCCCGGCGAGCAGGGAGCCGTCATTCAGTTCGTAGAGGAGCGTCCGCTTTGCCTGCTCCGCGCCGGCGCCGCTGAGCAGCATCTCATCGTAGCGATCGCGCAGATGCTGACTCAGCTCCTCCACCACCTCGGCCTCGCGTGTCGGCTCCAGGTTCAGCGAGGCAATCGCCGCGCGTATCTCTTTCGACCAGTCAGGCATTCTCGGCCTCCGTGATGCGATGGACGGCGTTGACGAAATCCGCCCAGGTCGAGCGCTGGGTCTTGAGCATTTCCCTGCCCTGCGCGGTGAGCTGGTAGTAACGCCGCCGCCGCTGGCCAGCCTTCTCCACCCAGCGGCCGTCGATCAACCCGCGCTCCTCCAACCGGTAAAGCAGCGGATAAAACGAGGCCACGTTGAACTTGAGCACGCCGCCGGAGCGCGCTTCGATCAGCTTGCTGATCTCGTAGCCGTGCCGCGCCCGGTGCTCGATCAGCGAAAGGATCAGCAGCTCGGCGCTGCCTTTTTTCAACTCGCGGTCGAAGACTTGCGCTCCCATATGTTTCATAACGACATATGCTACTGCGATATTTCGAGTTGTCAAGGGCGATCATCCCGGAAAGCGTGTTGACGGTAATTGTGTATCAAAGTACATTGGTACTTATGGATATGCCCGACACCTATCTCATCGAACGCGTGCAAACCGGCGTCCGCATCGAAAAGAGGCTCCTGAAAGTGCTGAAGGGATTAGCCGAATACTGCGATCTGACGCTCGGTGACCTGCTGGAGGGCATCGTCCTGCATGCGCTCGAAGGCAAGTGCGCGCTGGGCGCGGAGACGCTGGTGCAGGTGGCGGCGCTCAAGAAGATTTACGGCCTCGACCTCGACGCGCAGGCCAGCCACCGGCTGAAAGAGAAGAACGGAGAGCCGTTATGAAACGCGGAGCGGCAGTTCTGGCAATCCTAGCGGCTATCCTGATCGCCGCAGGTCTTGTGCACCGGCACCTGCATCACCATCACTCCAACCTTGCGAGCACACCTATGAGCCATGCAAAGAGCGAATTCACCTTCACCGTCCACGCCCCCGCCGCTGTTGCATTCCCGCTCTTCGGGCCGGAGGGTGAGCGTCCCTGGGCCGGCGCGCACTGGGATCCGCAGTTCCTTTATCCGAAGCCCGCACAGGACGTCGAGGGCGCGGTCTTCCGCATCCATCATGGACATCACGAGGCGACCTGGGTCAATACCGTCTTTGACGCGCAGGCAGGCCACGCCGCGTACGTCTACGTGATCGACGGCAAGCTGGCGACGCGCATCGACGTGCAGCTCACGCCGGTCAATACGCAGACCACCAGCGTGC
>DASXFH010000388.1:0-20889 GCA_036489655.1 Acidobacteriaceae bacterium
CGTCTTCTGTACCGACCACACATCTCTTGGACTACCTATTAAAAATTATTAGCCCCTGATTCTTCGTGTCTTGCGTCAACACGTGCACAGCTTACTGTGCAAACCCTTTGACACCCGTTGGGCGGATTAGGCGAATATAAGGCGAAGCCGCCTATAGACCTCCGCCTCAACACACCCAGGTGTCGGTTGCGTTGCCGTCCGAGTTGTCCCTGATCCCTAATGGGGTAGGCCGATGCATCCTCTCAAGGTGAAAGGCTTCCTTCCGTTTCTAAGACAGACGATGGCCCGGGTTCAATCCGGGCCTTCGTTGTTTCCTTTGGATTGGTGCAGCACTGCTTTAGAAATTGATCTTCGCTCCCAGCTGCATCTGGCGCGGCGAGTTGGCGGTGTAGCTGATGACGCCAAAGTCCGGATCATCGATCGACTGATCCGGCGTTCCGAAGACTGGATGATTGAAGGCATTCTGCGCTTCGAGACGCAGCTCCATCGTCATGCCCTCGCGAACCGCGGAGAAGGAAAAGACCTTGTTCACGCTGGCGTTTACCTGGAACGATCCTGGGTCACGGATCGATGCTTCGGCGCGCGGAGCATTGCCAAGCGTGTAGGGGGTCGGCAGCACCAGAGAGCTCGGGTTAGCAACGTACTGGTTGATCCAGACCGAGTCCTTGCCGCCTGTACGCCGCGGCTTGCCCACCATGTTCGGGCGCTGCCCTCCGTAGGTTGGGAGTGAAGTGCCGTCGTAGGTACCCCAGTTCATCGGACGACCAGAGGAGGCACGCCATATACCGTTCGTCTTCCAGCCGCCGATCATCGTATCGACCCACTTTGGCATATCGCCCCCGATGAGCTTCTGACGACCGATCGGCAAATCATAGGTATAGCTCACCTGGAAGACATGCGGAATGTCGAAGGTGGAAAGGCTCTTCTCGAGCCACGGCTTGTTCGGGTCCTGCAAGCTAGTGAAGCTGCCCAACCATGTGGTGTTGTCATCCGGAACCGAAGAGTCGTCCATCGACTTCGACCAGGTATAGGTCGCATAGATCTGCATGCCGTTGGAGTAGCTCTTCTGGAACACTACTTGCATCGCGTGATACATAGACCAGGCAATCGGCCACGCCTCGGTAGAGACGCCGTTCGGGAACTGCGGATAGGGCAGGTCCAGCATGAACTGCTGCACCTGCGAAGAGGAAAGCGGACTGTTGCCGTTCGTAATGGTGCCGTAGTAGGGGTTATCGACATAGTTGAAGAGATTGCTGACCTGGTCGGGGCTATAACTTTCGATCTCTGCTCCGAGGTGGTTGATGTAGTTGGCGCCCGAGAAGTAAAGATGAACACCCCTCTTACCGACGTAGGTAAGGCCGAACATCATGTTGGAGGGAAGCTGCTGCTCGAAGCCGAAGCTCCAGCTCTGCTCATAGGGCGTGGCCACCATGTTGCGCAGTGGACCCGTCGCGCCCAGGCCCACATCGTTCAGCAGTCCCAGCGAGTTGCCGGGCGGCTGATTCAGGCCATTGGGATACGGGTTGTTCAGGTGGAGATACGCAGTCGCACCATCGTTGTTGTGGGTCGGAATCATATTCGTCGATTCGTTATAGCCCTGCGAACCGTACGGAGTGACGCCGCTTGCGCCGTTGCGTGACTGCGAGTAATAGATGCCATAACCGCCACGCACTACCGTCTTCGGCGACACCAGATAGGCAAAGCCGAAACGCGGTTGAAAATCGCGCCAGTCGGTGTTGACGATGTGGCGCTCGTGGGAGCTGGCAAACCGTTCGCCGCCTGTCGCCGCGATGCCCCCGATATTGTACGTTGCCGTCGGATCAAACCAGTTCTGCCGGTTGTGACGGTCGGTGCGCGGGATGGATATGTCATAGCGCAGGCCAAGGTTCAGGGTCAGCTTGCGACTGACCTTCCAGTTTTCCTGCCCGTAGAAGGCAAACTGCCTGTCTTCGGTCGCCGGCTCGTCCTGGATCTCGTAGTAGCCTGTGTTGCCAAGGGAACTCTGCCCCATCATGAAGCTGGCCATCGAGTCGCCGCCGCATTGCTCATATGTAAAGGGACAACCCGACGATCCGGAGGTATCGAAGTTGAAGATGCCGTTCGGCGCGTTGGTCTGGATGTAGTTCATCTGGTGCTGGCGGCCTTCAAAACCAAACTTGACGTCGTGCGGCCCGATGACTTTATCGAGAGCTACAGTGATCTGCCCGGTGTCTTGTCCCTGCTTATAGTTGCCGTAGGGGTCGCCGCCGATGCTCGAGTATCCGGCCGAGTAGTAAGTGCCGATGAACATTGAGGGGACGCCGGTGATGCCCATGGAGTTCAGATACTCGGGGAAGCCGAGCTTACCTAGAGGATCGGTGACGCCGCCCTCGCCGTTGTAGGCGCTGATCTTCTCCATGCCGCGCGTGAAGCCGAAGGTGGTAGTCAACTGCAGCGTCGGGCTAAAGGTATGCGTATCGTTAAGAACGAATAGATGCGATCCGCCGTGGTTCGGACCACCCGCGCACGGATCGGCGAAATTGCCGAAGCAGTTGTAGGAGACTACGCTGTTCCAATCCTGGGAGTACTTGCCACTGAGCAGGTTCTTGTCGTTGAAGCGGTAATCGATCTTGATATCAAACTGATCGTTGGGCGAGCTGGTCGCGCCGGAGCCGGTCCAGTTATGGTAAATCGTCCCGCTCTGCGCCTGCACAGCGGCGATCGGCGCAGGAAAGAGCTTCATCATATTCTGCGCGACGGGGTCGATCAGGTTGCCGGGCCCGGAGCGCAGATTTGCAAACGAGTTGCCCGGGCTGGTATAGGTGGCCATGTTGTTATAGGGAATGAAGTTGCTGCGCTGTGGGCCGCTGCCGCTATCCGTGGCGACATAGGTGGCTACGTACGGATCCCAGATCTGGCCTGACGCCACCGAGCATTTACCAGTCGAATCAAAGGCGCCGCCGGCGTTGGTGCAAACCTCGCCGAAGTCGCCGTTGTTGCGCTCCGCATCGGAGGGCACACCGGCTTCATAGGTGGAGGCGTTGCTCTGCCGCGTGGCATCGTAATCGAAGAAGAAGAAGAGCTTGTTGTGCCAGATTGGGCCGCTCAAGACTCCGCCGAAGTTGTGGCGGTGTACCGGCGGCAGTGGATCCCCGTAGAGGTTGTTGAACCAGTTGTTGGCGTCGGTGATGGTATTGCGGGCAAACTCGTAGACACCGCCATGGAATTGATTGGTGCCCGAGCGGGTGATCATGTTGACGATGGAACCGCCGCTGAAGCCGTACTCAGCGCTGAAGTTCGACTGCTCCACGCGCATCTCGTCCACGGCCTCCGGCGAAGGCGTGTAGGTCACCTGCGTGACGCCGCCGTTGGGCTCGAAGTTGGTGATTGTCGCGCCGTCCATCAGCACGTCGGCGGTCGAGTTCCGGCTGCCGTTGGAGATGAAGTTGGTGCCCGTGCAATTGGTGCCGCACTGATCGTCGACCCCGGTCACGCCCGGCGCGAGAGAGGTCAGGTCCATCACATAGCGGTCGATTAACGGTAGGCTGTTAATGAAGTTGCGGTTCACCACCGTGCTCCCGGTCGCGTCGTCCACGTCCAAATGCTGTTCCTCGGAGTTGATCTCGACCGACTGCGTGGAACCGATCTTCAGCCGCAGGTTTGCCGATGGGTTCTCACTGATCCCCACGCGAACATTGGTCTCCTCCTGCTGGGCAAAGCCGGGCGCTTCGGCCAGAACCTTGTAGACCCCCGGAGGCACGGCGCGGAAGAGATAACGGCCGGCTTCATCGCTCTTGCCATCGAAGGTAAAACCCTTCTCCTGGTCGGTCAGCGTCACCTTGGCATTGGGAATGGCCGCACCGCTCGGATCGGTAATGACTCCGCTTACGGTACCGAAATAGCCCTGGCTCAGCGCAAGGATATTGAAGAACAGGAAACAAAGGACGAGTACGGAAACACTTCTAAACTTGCCGAACCGGGAACGGGTCATTGAAGAAGACTCCATACAGATGTATTGCCGTCACCCAAGGGCTTCGGGGGGAACACACATATATAGCGGCGCGCGCGCCCTCGAATTGAGCAGGCAGTGTCGCCGTTATACACCACTTGTCAGTTTTGGGAACCCATTTTTAAATCGTTTATCAGCCCAATCAATCAACGGCTGCAATCATCCGGGCGCGATGCGAGAAATGCCGGTTTCGTGAAATCTGAATTTACGCCCACGTCACTCTGGTCTGAGTTGCAAGCACATCGGCTCATAAGCCGCGGCTGCAGCGCGTATCTCTGAATCAAGGCGATTTCTCACCGAGCCCCGTCGGATTTGTGGAATGAGCTCAATATTCGGTTTTTTTGCATTGCGCAATCACAGCGATGCTGTAATGCGATATCTCTGTTTCCCCATAGATCTGAAGCGCGTTCTACATGCGAACGCAATCTACTCCCGAAGTGATTCCTACAAATGGCGTTCCAGAGCATCAGAGCGCCTCCGAGGCCCTGGTGGCTATCCCCGGTGCCGCCAGCCCCGCACAGGGCAAACGTTTTTCCTTTGGGCTTGCTCCACGTCAACCGGTGATCATTGCAACTTTCGCACCACTGCTAGCTGTGATTCTAACGTCTGAGTTAATGCTCATAATGCGCGCCGCGGTGCGCCAGGCGCACTATTTGGGTGGGACGTTTCAGGCATCTGTACTTGCGAAGACAGACTGTCTATAGCGTTACGCCGGCCACGGGACACTAATCGCTGCTGAGGGGAATGCTGCCCCATCATCCCCGCCTCAATCCCCGAACTACAGCCTTCACCAATGCCACCGTAGCCACCAGAACAAAAAACACCCACAATCCCGCCGCCAGCAGAGAACCGAAGAGCATCACCGCCACCAGCGCACCAGCCACGCCCAGAAGCATTCCCAACGTAGCCAGCAGTCCGGGCGCCTTTCCCGGCAGCGCGCGAGCGCCTCTCGCTGCATCCCGCCCCTCCCTCATGTGGCCCGTGATCGCGATCTGGAATCGCCTGCGCATGTGCGAAGGATAAGCCCTTCTCGGCCATCACGATTTCGCCGGCTGCGTCATCGGCCGCACCAGATCGAAGCGCAGCCCCGACCACGCCGAGCCCGTTCCCGGTCCCGTCCTGCGCGCCAGCCAAACATACGTGCTGCCATCCGGTGTGCGCGCGCGACGGAAGTAGCGATCTGCCAGCACGCCCGCGCGGGTCACCACGCGGTCCGCCACCAGAAAGGCATGCTCCGGTTCCAGCAGCACCGCCCGCGCCTGTAGAAGCGTGAAGGTGCCGCCACCCGCGGGAATCTCCATCGTTCCGCGGCGCAGATACAGCTCTCCCTGCGGCGACTGCACCGGCACCATCGGGATCCAGTTGTCCGGCACCGGCGTCTCCAGCGTGTAGTAAATCTGCGGCCCATCCGTTTGCGCCACCGGTGGCGGTGGTGGCGGATTCTCGGCAATGCGCGCCAGGTATGCCTTATACGCATCGAGCGATGCGTCCAGATCGCTCTGCAGCTGGTGTTCCACTGCCCAGGCCATTGCCGCCTGGTCGTCGCGAACAAAGTTCACTTCTTCGATCGCGTCGGCATCGTCGCTCAGCCCTAGCGTGGGCGCCATCACGATAAAATCCGAGCGCGCACCGCCCGTACCCGATAGCTTGAACATCGACCATGCGGTTTCGCCGGCGTTCACCTGCGTCTGTTCCGAAGGCCGGATCACCGTCCGCACTCCGAAGGTATCTGTGACCACCAGCGTCGTCACCCTCTCCAGGGTGCCGATCGGCGACGGCACGGGCACGGAAAACCAGTCGTTGCCGTATACCAGCGCAAACTCCATCACCAACAACTTGGCCAGGTCCACGTGATCCGCATCGAGTTGGCCGAAGTCTGTCACGGCGTCTTCAAAATTCCACCAGCGTGAATCCGGCATGCCGCGAAAGACAACGTGGTTCGGCAAAAAGTTGAAGTCGACAGGCGTTACGGTCGCCGGGTTGGCCTGCGCGATCTGGTTGGCCTGCATCGCCGCCAGGTCGAATGAGTACCAGTCCAGGTGGCCTCCGGGAAAATCCGGAGCGTTCAACAGCAGGTTCTGGTCTGCCGCCGGTGAGCCCAGCGCGAAGGCGTAATCCAGATGCCCGGATTGCCACGCCGTGTCCTGCGTGGGCTCGGTAAACAGCGCCTGCCGGTAGGCGACAAAGCTTGTCAGCGCGGCTGCGACGTGCGACTCGGTCCCCGGCGCGGGCAGCGGGATCGGTGGCGTCTGCCCAGCAGCCACTGCTGCCGCGGAAATATACAGTGCTTCGCCATCCGTCACGCGGCCTGCGGCGACTGAACGGAAGCGCAATGCACCCGGATCGGGAAGCGCATCCGTAGCCGCTGCATTCGGAATCGTAAACGCGGAGCGAAACGCATCGATCACAGTCTGTGGCGCCGCCACGCCCGAGGCGCGCACCAGTTTCTCGAAGTAGAGCCCATGCTGCACCGCGCCACGCAGGTTAAGCCTCACACTCTCGCGCTCTACATGCGTCTCAACCGCCAGCTTCGGGTCGAGTGCCACCGTTGCCGCGTCGTCCGTACCCGGTCGATAAGTGGTGATCGAGCGCTGCTCCACCCCCAGCGATGCCTGCACCGGCGAGCCGCCGTCGTCGCCCAGAAATTCGCCCACCTGCCACTGCCGCGTTAGAAACCACAGCGGGTCTCGTACCTGCGCTTGCAGGCTGCGCGCCATCGAGCCCTCGCGCGGCTGCGGCTCGAGCCGCGTCCACGTCGTGATCGACGGAATCTTCAGCACCGCTTTAACGAAGTTCTGCAGTGACACGGGCATACTCCTTCACGGTGGCAAAGTTCGTCGAAAGCGTTGCGCCCTGCAGGTTCAGCGCAAAATAAAGTGCCGGCAGAATCTGTCCTACTTCGGCCACACTGTTCAGGTCCACCGAGCGAATCTTCGCCAGCTCCAGCGTCTCCTGCAAAATGCCCAGTAGCAGATCGTCATCCCAATACGCCCGCCCATCCGGGCACACCGCCAGCAGCAGAGTCTGTGGCGGTCGCGCCTTCGGCTCTTCATAATGGAAGGCCACCGCGGCATTCTCCTGTGTGGAAGGAATGCGCTCCGGCCATTCGTCGATCAGCAGTCCGGCATAGCTCGTCATCGTCAGCGGATTGCCCGCCGTCATGCACGCAAAGGCCACTCGCCCCTTTGCCGGCGGATTCGTTGGATCGATCCCCAGCCCCAGCCACTTGTCGGCCGCCACCGCGGGCAGTTGACCCAGCAGTGGGGTGGTCAGGTCTGCATTCGCCGCGCCCAGCAACGTGGCCAGCGAGTATGCCGCATCCAGCCGCGAGATCGCCCGACGAATATGCGTGAGCTGCGTCAGCCACCGCGCCGGCGCCTGTGGATCGCTTGCCACCAATGCTGCCGATTGGCCAAACGCCGTCGTCAGCGACGCTGCGTCGGGAGCGCTGAAGCGCGGCAGCATCACGAAATCCTCGCCAAACACATCGCCTAGCACCCCAGTCAGGTCCGTCGCCTGCGCCGTCGCAATCGTAACGGCGTTTGCTTTCTTGAGCCGTTCCGTGAGCACCGCCGCTACCGACGCCGCCTGGCCAGCGAGCGTCGCATCCGGGCCGGTGCTCGTCAGCGGAATCGATCCCGGCACGCCATAGAAGCTGGCACCCAGCAACGCCTTGCGTACCGGATCGGGAGCGCCCGGCAATCCTGTTGCCGCCGTCGTCAGCGTGTTCAGATCGGTCTGCAGGCTCGTCACCGCGGCCGTCGCGCGTGTCCGCAGATCGGTTAGGTCCACCACGCCCCCCGTCATCGTCGCGGTTACGCCGGAGACCGTCATGTCCGCTGGTGTCAGCGCCCGCGCACAGCTGACCAGGCTGCGCAGAGCGCTCGCAAGGTACATCGCGTCCGGGAAGCTGATCTTGCCCGCAGGCGGCGTGAAGTCGATCGCCGCGGCGCTCGCATCCGCCGGCAGTGCGGCCGCATACAGGATGCGCAGTTCCGTCTCTGTTTTCTGTGGCGTGCTGCTGATCTCCGACATCGCCAACGCATCCTGCGGACGCACGCCCAGGTCCTTCAGCGTCACCATTACGGAGTGGCTGCCTCCTCCATCCGTATACGTCACTGTGCACGCTACCATTGCCGGGTCCGGCAGCAGCCCTCCCAGCCACGCGTCGATCCACGGCTCCGCCGCTGCCCTGGGGCGCATCGTTATCGCGCTCCATGGGCCCATCGCCACCGCGTTCCCGGCAAACAGCATCGCCACGCGATGCGTCAGGTCGATCCCTCCGCGCGGCGTATCGATGATGTCCGGCATCGGCGGCCGCTGTCCTTTGGAGATCGCGTCCACCAGTGTGCCCGCACGGCCAAAGTTGCCGCGCACGATCTGGAAGACTGCTTCAGAGATCGAAAGATCGCCCAGCGCATCCGCATAGTCGTCCAGTTGCTGTAACAGGCCGATGATTGCCGTCTGGTCGGCGCCCGGAGCTGGCAGGGCCGTTCCCCAGTTGCTGCCCGCGGCTAGCTGCCCCGCGTCCCATGCCGTGCGCAGGGCCACGCCGTCGACCACATTCGATGCCGCCACTGCTTCGCTCGGATCACTCGAGGGTGTCAGCTTGTTGGCGACGATCGGAAACCGGTCGCGGAAGGGCTGCGTGTACTTGTCCAGGTTCAGCGCGTGCAGCCCGTCTTCGAAGAGGTAGCCCAGTAGCGCGTTCAAGCTCTGCCCCTCCTGCACGCCTTCCAGCAGCATCAGAGCCTTGCGCACCCGCTCGGATGAAAGATCGATCGACAGTGTCCCCTCGTCCGCCGTGCCCTTGTGCGTCATATAGCCGTTGCGCAGCACCGCCGCTACCGAAGCCTGTGCCAATGACGGTGCCAATATGTAACCACCATTGTCCGTGGATGGCTGCTGCGGCGGCGCGAGCGTCGTCCTCAATTGAAGACTGCGCGCCCGTCGCACATCCATCGCTTGCACGGTCTGCAACTCGGAGCCCGTCACTGCCACGCCCGCTGGCGCACGACGGACCTCTTCCACCCAGCCGAAGCAACCCAGATGCAAGCCGCCCTGCTGTTGCGCACCGCGCTGCCGCTGCAGAATCGCATTGGCAATCGCGGAGGCCCACACGTCCAGCCGGTGACTGCATGCATCCAGCGTTTCGGTTAACAGCCGGTCCAACTCCGCTGTGGGCAGCGCGCTCAGCCGGTCAAGGCTCGTGCGCAGCTCGGCCAGTCGCGCGTAAGGCGAGGCCGGCGGTGGATCGAGCGCTACCAAATAATCGGCCCACGTCAGTGCTGGATTCGGAATCGAAGGCCGCGCCAGCAACTCCCAGGTTGTCAACGGCGGATTTGTCGCCGGCTCTGGCGCCACAGCCAAAATCTCCTGTTCGCGAAGTTGCGAGATGTTTAGCCGCGATGCCGAGATCTCCGCTTCGCCAGCAAGGTCGGAATACGCCAAAATCACCGACTGGCGCAGAATCTTGTACAGCAGTGATGTCGGTTTCGTCCCTGGATAGTTTTCCGCCTGGATGTCGGCCACTGAGGCCTGTTTCAGCCACTGGATGTAGTTCCCAGTCACGCCACCGCCCAGGTTGGCATCTGCCGTCAACGCGTCCGTTTCGGAAAGCGCGCCGTCTTGCACTGTCGGAAAGGGCACCGGGAAGCTGTTGTCTTCCATCCCCAGGTGGATCACGCGCGGATCCCAGGCCGTATAGCCGAAGTTGTTCAACAGCTGGCGCCCTCGCGCCAGGTGCTGTGTCCACCAGTTATTCAGGTTCGCCGCGCTGATGCCGCGGAACATCGCATAGTTCCAAAGGAAGTCGTCGCCCAGCACCGTGCGGCCACGGAAGGTCATCGAACTAGCGTCCATCCCCAGCAGTGCCACCAGTTGCGCATCGGGATCGCCTGAATTCTGCATGTGCGGCGCAGCGCCTGCACTGTTCAGCCAGGTCTGCCACAGGTTGCGCACAAATTGCACCAGCTTCGGCTCCACCGTGCCCGCCGCCCGATCCGCCTGCGCCGGATAGCGCTCCAGCGAAGTCACCGGCAGCACGCCGTATGGCGTCTGCCCCACGCTCAGACTCGGCAGCGGTCCCCGCGCAATCGCGTTGACCACCACATATTGCCGCGCTGTCTCAATCTGCTCTGCTGAAAACACGCTTGCCATCATCTGCTTCAGAAAATAGCCGAACGTCGCAGGCCACAGAGCCGTTACCATGTCGCGTCCATTGCGCGCGCCGAATCCATCCGCCTCGCGCACATGCCCGAGCGTAGCCGGGTCGATGCCCAGCGCCGCCGCCAGCAGATTTCCATCGTCTGCGCTATCGGTATTCAGATCTTGCTGCCGCTCCACGGCAAAGCTGATCTCGTAGTCGGGGTCCTTGCGCGAATAGAACGAACTAGCATCCGCCGTGTTGTTGGTCGGCGCGCCCTGCGGCACCAGCGAGAGCCCATCGGTGTAGTGATGATCGTTCAGGAGCGCCATCAGCGCTCCGCTGCCGCTCGCGGCGCCGTCATTGCCCTGGGCGTTCTCTGCCCGCAGGCCGTATACGAAGATGCGCTCAAAGCCCGCCAACCACTGATCAGCCGTCAGCGGGATCTTTATCGCCATTCCCGCCGCAACCGCTGCATCGAAGTCCACCATCCACTGCATGCCGGCATCCACCGGCGAGCCCGGCGGAAATGCGGTCGCCGGCGGCGTCAAACTCACCGCCAGCCCGGGTACAATCGCGCTTCCGCGAAACGTCGCAACCGCGGTGGCATTGAGAGTTACCACAGTCCACGCGCTCGGCAGTGCCTCGGCAATCGCGGGCTTGGTCCAGGAACTGTCGCGTGTCGTCGGCGTGGGATACACAGGTAGCGGGCTCGACGTCGCGCCGTCGGGCGTGGGCGCTACGGGTTGCGCCGCACTGTTTAGGGGCGTCATCTCTTGCGCGATCCATGCCGCACGGGTCGCACCGTAGCGCTGCGCCAGTCCGCGCCACGGCGCCTTCACCGTATCCAGCGACGCCGGGGGATTTCCCGCGCGCCACACCGCATCCCAGTACGCCTCACCGTCCGTGATTTCCTGCGCTGTCAGCTCCGGCTCGTGCGAGTTGATTGCAAACTGGTCGGGATAGATGCGAACCCACAACTCGGGCGCGCCAGCCGCGTTCGTCATGAAGCGCGTCTCAATCCCCACGGGCAGCAGCAGCGCTGGCGTAGAAGCCGAAGGGCCGCCGCGTACGATCACGCTTCCGGCCAGGCTCGCTGCGGGTTGGTTGGTTGTGCTCATCACATCCGCATCGCTTTCTTCAATGTGGCAGCATCAGGTCCGCGTGAATCAGGATTCGGAACGGCAGCCGCAGCAAGATGTACGCCGTCTGCGCGCTGGACACACCCCACTGGTTTGCCGTGTCGTTGGGATCGTCCGCATCGTTGGCAATCGCAGTCCGCGTCGGCATCAGCCCCGGCTTCAACTGGTCGGGCACGGATGTCCCGCTCACCACCAGTTGGAAGACTTGCGACGCCAGCCGCCACGGGCTCGTCTGGATCGTCTGCGCGCGCGTCGTCAGGCCCAGGTTCGGCAGCTTGAACACTCCTCCGCCTCCACCACCGCCACCGAAATTTGTCCACGCCAGATCCGACCAGTGCGTAATCGGCGTCGCATCCTCGACCGGCTCCAGTCCAAAGCGCGGCTCCGACGGCTGCTGCTGGAAGACAAAGAAAAATCCCTGCGGCGATTGCGCCGTGCCGCCCTTCGCATCGGCGACGCTCAGGTTGAAGCCCAGGAACGTAATGTCGCTTCCCAGCGTCCCGCGGAAGATTGGATAGCGTTCGTCGGTGTCGTCGATCACCCGCTGCCCGTTCAGTAGCTTCGCCTTGGCTGCGTAGACGATGGCTGTTGGATAACGTTTGAATAGCTCCCCACGCACAAGCAGGACTACGTTGTTGGGCACAATATCCGTGCGATTCGGGTGGGTGCCCAGAGCTGTCGGCGTGGGCCAGGTGTTGATGGGCGGTATGTCCTTGAGCAACTCGGTCAGCGCCGCCGGATCGGTTGGATCACTCTTCTGCGGCACATACGCGCTCACATCCCAGAACTGCCGGAAGTAGCTGCCGCGCTGATCCGTCGGATAATCATTCCACAGCAGCTGCCGCGACATCTCGTGGTTCAGCCCTACCATGTAGCCTTCAATGAAGCGATGATTCGTCACCAGAATGCCCAGCGAGTTCTGCGGTACGAGTTCCACGCCCGGCAGCACGTAGTCTGCAGAAAGATCGCGCAGCGGCCCATACATCGGCTGCGGAAAACTCGGCGCCGCCATGATCGGCTCCAGCGGATCGGGAAACTTCCATTGCAATCGCGCGCTGAACTGGATCAGCGAGTTGATGCGCTTGGGCACCGTGGTAACCGGATCGAGCCGCGTCATCAGCGTCGTCTTGAGTGTGGCGAGATCGAGCGCCGGCGCGCGTACAGGATCGACCGGCTCATCCGCAAAGCCAGTGAACAGATCGAACGCTGCGCTGCGAAAGGCCGCGGCCTGCGCGGAATCCGCGCCGGTTGTGGGCTCCGCCGGCGGTGCCGTGCCCGCCGCGCTCACCGTGAAGCCCGGACTCGGCGGAGCCGCCGCCACCGTCTGCGGCGTAAAGGTAGTCGGGTTAAGATCGTTAGCTGCGGCCGCCTGCTGCTCGATCTTCTGCAGCCACTTGCGTGCCGCGATCACGATGCCGACTGCTGCCGCCGCGGCTACGATTGCAGCAACAACACCGGCGGACAAAGCAAGTGCCAGCACCAGCACGACCAGAAGCACAATCAGCGCGATCAAAATCCATTTGCTGTACTTCGCCACCGTCTGCATCCAGCCGGGCACTGTGCCCTGATCGATGCTGTCGATCGACACTAGGCCCCCGGGTGGCTTCGGCGAGGGCACAATCGGCACGTCGCCGGAGTTCACCCGCGTGAGCAGCGCTGTGCGCGTCACTGGCGCGGTACCCAGCCGACGTCGCGGCCGCGTTGCCCGGCGGAATGTGCCCGAAAGCATGCGCTCCGGTACACGGCTCGCGCGCACCGTCGCCAAGATCGTCTGCGGGCTCGCCAGCAGCTTCGAGTGCAACGGTGCCGTCGTCATCATCACCGTTTCGGGCTGCGTCTTTACAAAATTTGCGCGCAGGATCTGCTGCAGCGTGGCGCGCGCGAGCTGCGCCTGATGCAGCACATCGTTCGCTGCTCGAATGCCATCCACTTGCTGCCATGCGGATGCCATCAGCGCCGTGCGCTCATCCTGAATCACCTGCGTGCCCATGCCGCCAGCGCTGCGGTCGCGCGGATCCAGGTTCAAGTCATTCACCCACCCCGGCTGCGTGCGGTCTACTGCGGAGACCGCTGCCTGCCACCGTCCATAGATCGGTGGCGCGATGATCGGGTCCGGTTGAGTCGGATCGAAGCTCGCCGGCGGGTTGCTGATGAAGTTCTGCACATCTGTCTGGAACGCTGTCTTCTGCGGATCGGTCCAGTTGGATGGTGTCGTGAGTACGCTCTCGAGTGCTCCCTGCAAACCCAGCGGCGGCGGCCCTGCCGGAGATATCCCTGGCTCCGGCTGCGAGACGTCCATGGCACGGATGCCGACATCGGGCGGCAGCACCTGCGGCGCCAACCGCCGCACAAGCGACTCGAAGTCTCCCTCGTCGCTAGTGTGGAACTGGAAGGAGTAGTAGAAGGGAAGTCGCAGCGGAGCTGCCGTTGCGCTCGTCCATGCCGGATCGGCAGTTGTTACCGCCGACACATCCTGCCCAGTCCCCGCCAATCTGCCGATCTCAAAGGCGGGCACCAGAAACGCCGCATACTCGGTCTCCGGATCCAGACGGCGCGGGCAGAGCAGCCGCGAACTCACGCTCGCGGGATCGGCGCTGCCAATCGGCGTGTCTCCGCTTACCTGCACATGCGCCCAGTTCCATGAATCACCCAAGTCGGGCAGCGCAGCAATATTGCCCACATCGATCACCGGCGCTGGGTTCGGCGCGACCGCAGGCTGATTGAACTCGTCCGGCTTCAGCACGATCAGCGCCAACCACGGCCGCAGCCGGTCACCATTCGCCGATGCCGGTGTGAACAGCCAGGGAAAATCCGGCGCGTCGAACTCGATGCCGCACAGATAATTCGGTTCGAAGTTGACCGTGAAATTCCGCGGCTCCGTACGGATCACCTGCCGCGGATCGATGCCGATCACGTCGCCAGGCCCGAATAGCTCCACAGGCAACGCTCCCGGCTTCACCGTTGAGGTTGTACTTCCCTGCTGCACGTCAACAGAAAGCTGCACGCTCAGACTGGCGCGGCTGGGCAGCGTGCCAGTGTCACGATTGCTCACACTCGCGCCGATGCCGCGCCGTGCCCAGCTCAGAAAGTGGTAGCGGCCCAGCGGTGTGTCGCTCATGCCGCTACCTCGTGCAGTGCTTGGATCTGCAGGTTCTCCGCATCTTCCGGATGTGTCGCCAGATAGCTGTCGAGCGCCGCCCGCGCGCCAAAGAACGTCGTGCCCGCTGCTTCGGCAATATCGGAGCGAATCGAGAGGTCTACGACACTCGTGATCACGTAAGCCGCATCGTTGGCCTTGATCGCGCTTCCTGTCACTCCGGTTGCGAACTTGAATGTTCCGGAATTCTTCAGCGGCGAAGCGGCGGCCGCGCCCATCCGCACCAGCGACGCATGCACCGAGGCGGGCATCGCGTACAGCCTGGTAAACCGCGAGAACGCGTTGTAGTCGTCGATGTAGCGTTCTTCATACACCACCGTGCGCGGCGAATCCGATCCGGTCACGATGCCGGCCGAGCCGATCGATACTCCGGCATCGTACTTCTCGAAGCTCGGCGCGCTCACCTTGTCGGCATCGCTCAACATCAAAAACTGTCCGGCGGCAAAGTAATCCTGAATCGGCTGCCGCGCTTCGTCGGTCGTGTTCACCACCACATCGCTGATCGAAAAATAACTCCCGTCGGAGGGCGTCGCGTTGCCGTAGAGCGAGATCTGCAGATCCAGCGGCACGACCTTCTCGCGCACGTTCAGCACGCCCACCGGATGCACCCGGAGCGTCGTGTCGTCCGGCTTCGGGGCAGAGAGCGTCACCCCCTGCGTTGTGTTGTCCGGCAGTTGCGCGCTCCAGTTGCGCGGGTCCGCCAGCGCTGGCAACAGATCGGGCAGCACAGCCTTCTGCGGCAACACCGCCGGCGTGCTGTCGCCCCACGTCAGGTCTACCGACGCGCTTACCGAGATGAACAGGATGTCGATCGAAGCGTCGCCATGCAGGTGCCATGGCGTGGGGCCCGAGAACAATCCGTTCACATTCAGCCCCAGCAGCGAGTGTCCGTCGTAGGACACATCGAAGCCGGCCGAGAAATCGAACTCGAAGGAGAACGGCGAGATCACGATCAGAACGTCGAATCCCAGGTAGCCGTGGATAGCGAAGCCACCCGCCGAGGCATACGCCTCCACGTTGGCGCCGAACTGCACCGTGTTCGAGGTCACGGCAAAATAGCTGTTCGCGCTGATCCGCGGATTATCTCCGTTGCCGATGCTCACGCTCAGCCGATTCATCTGCGGCACATCGAGCCCGGCGGTGTTGAAGTGCGGATTGAAGCCGCCCAGCGAGAAGAGGAAGCTCGGCGTATCGCCCCAACTCAGGCGCAGCGCTAGGTCGCCGGCCAGCGAATAGATCAGCACGCGCGAGTCGTACAGCGAGCCGTCGATCGAAAGCGTCTTCGCGCCGAAGTCGATCAGCCCCAACACGTCGATGTGCAGCTCGATCAGCGCCACGTCTGCCGTCGGCAGCCCCGCATCGATCAGCCCCAGAATCGCAATGAGAATCGGGTCCGGCACCTCCAGGATCACGCCGACTGCCAGCGTGATCAGCGTCGGTGTCCCCCAGCCGAGCTCGAGCATCGGACCGAAGAGATAGCGTCCGCTCGTCGGCGGAAAGAAGTTCTCGATGCTGCTGATGATCTGCGGCGCGTTGGCAATCGGGTCCGGCGGAAACAACACATTGTTCAGCGTGTGTGCACGGAACCCAGCATGCAGCGCGTCCGTGTTCATCGTGCGGTTCACGCCGCCCAGTCCGCCCACGCCATTCAGGGTGAAGCCAAAGCCAAGCTGGATCGGGGGAAAATCGAATGTGATGATCAGCAGGAACGAGAAGCCATGCGAGCCATCGGGCAGGATTGTATCGAGCACCGCGATGACCTTGACCTGGATGATCTCCGCAAGCGAGACATCCAGCACGCCCGCGTATTGCCCTTTGTCGGGATTGAACAAAATGTAGCCGCCCCCGGCCACCACACCAGCATCGATCGCCAGCCCGAGCCCGTTCGGCGGTTTGAAATCGATCGCCAGATTCGCTGCGCCCAAGTTGCCGCCGTTGGGTGGGAAGGTCAGCAGTCCCTTCACGCCGACGCGGTCTACAGATGCCTCGATCGGCCCCAGCGTCACGCCCAGTCCCGCGGAGATCTCAAGCGGTAGCCCGGTGTCGCTCGCGCCCGCCACCAGGTACAGCGTCTGGAATTTGATCGGCCCCAGCGTCAGGTTCAATGGCAGGTCGATCTCCAGTTGCGCGCCGCCGGTAATGTGGAACCCGGTGTCCGGCGCCCAGGTCGCCGTTACATCGAAGCCCGCCTCCACATGCACGCCGGAGAGCACCGTGCCAAGAAAGCCATCGGCATTCGACGTGTCGATGACGACCTTACCGCCCTTGATCGCGGCGCTGATCTGTGGCTCGACAACTGCCGTGCTCGCACTTGTGTTCCAGGTGATAGAGACGCCTGCGCCCAGCGAAAACGAATCGGTCTGAATGCGGCTGCCGCCGGTCTGCCCGAAGACGATAATTGGGTGCTGCGCGTCGGCGCCCTTCGCTGTCAGGCTCGCCAGAAAATTCCCGTTCAGCATGCCGGTTGGCGGATGGAACGTGACGTTCGCCTGCGGCGTCACCGAGATCGAAAGCCCGGCCGCAAGCTGCGCCGCCAGGCTTAGGTCCAGACTCCACACGTTGCCGAGTTGCGTCGAATAGGTAAAGTTCTCCGGCAGTTCGTAGGTCAGTGTCCCCTTCAGTCCGGGCGGATTCGTCGTCGAATCCCCGGAGATTGTCAGCAGCGACAGTACCAGCGTGCTGCCGGGAATCTGCGGTGTCTCGCTGTCCGGCATCAGTCCGAAGAGCGCCATCGAGGCCTTCACGCGGTCGAGCAGCGTAGCCGCGTCGAAGCTCGGCAATCCCCAGTTGTACAAATGCTTCAGCGCGTCCTGCGGGTTCGTCAGTGCCTCGCCGAACTTCGCCAGCTGCAGAGTGCGCATCGTATAGGACGGATGCGTCGTGTCCCCCGGGGTTCCCTCGTTGAACTGGTAGTCCACCACGCCCAGCAGGTTCAGAATGCCCACGATCGTCGGCTGCACCGCTTCCAGGTAGGAGATCAGCGCATAGCCCAGAATATTTGCCGCAAGATTGGTGGCAAATGTACCCACCTCCGCCGTGTTCATCCCTGGCAGCGTGGCCGCCATGCCGCCTAGCGTTGAGCCGATCTGCTCAAACGCCGTGATCGCAGTGGATACTTCTTGCAGAAGCTGAACTGCGGCAGAGATGATCGTGCTCTCGTCATCGTTCTCGATCGCGGTCGCAATCTGCGTCAGCGTGACCGGCAGCGCTTGGATGGCGGTGCTCGCCGTGTTCAGCGCGCTCTCAAAGGCGACCGTCAGCAGGGCCGGCGGGAATTGCAATCCCAGCTCGGCTAGAAACGAGAGAATGTTGTCCGGCGTCAGCTCATCGCCCAGCGGCTCCAACGCCAACCCCAGCTGTTGCGCCAGTACCTCAAGCGTTCCGGCCGGCATTGCTTACTCCTGCACCGCCGTCTGGAGCGAGTGCACCAGCTCGGCATAGGTCATCGTCATCGCGGCTTCGAGCCGCGACTGGTAGTGCGTCAGATCGCGGCGCAGCTCTGGGCTCGCGCATTTGTCGAGCATCTCCTGGATCTTTTTCAGGCACGCGAGCAGCGGCCGCCCCTTGATCGTCTGCGGCAGATGCTCGTCGCGCCGCTGCGCCATGCGCAGCACCGCCTGCACAATCAGCGGCCCTCCATAACGCCGCCACGTTGCTGCAAATCTGCGATTGCGCAGGATCAGGTCCTGCGTCTCCGGAATGTGCCGCCGCACCGCGGTCATGATCTCGCCGCCCTCCGGTGTCGCCTTCAGCTCCAGTTCCGCCTCGTGCAGCCGCTGCCAGTCGAACTCCGGCACAGGCGCCGCCTTCTCCGGCAGCATGGACATCGCATGCGCTCCCGACGCATCCGGCACCGTCACCGGATCGGTAATCGTCGCCGACTGGATTGCGACGTTCAGCGCAGCTTCGATCGTCTGGATGGGAGTTGCATAGCCATATATGGTGCTGCCTCCGAAGACGATTCCCACCACCTGGTTGCTGGAATTCAATAACGCTGATCCCGAGTCTCCCGGAATGGAGAAGGAGTTCCCCGCGATCTTGATCGCATCTGTGTAATAACGGTGAAAGACTTCGTCGCCGATGTTGCCCTCGGCGTTCAAATAGTCCGCGGTTCCGTTCGTGATTCCGCTGGTGCAGCCTCGCTTCTTGACCTTGTAAACCCCCGGCGTCGCAACATCGGCGCCGGTGATGGCGTACGAGCCGGTGACCAGTCCAATATCCTTTATCTCGGCCACGTACTGCTTGCCGCCATCCAGTTGAATAGCGCAGGTATCGATCTCCAGTCGCGCATCTAGGACCCGTCCGAACCGCCGGCTGCAGCAGTGTGAGCATGAAGATCCGAAGTTGTTCACTGGCTGGCCTATCCGGATGTCGCTGCTGATGTAGCACTGCACTATCTCTGCGCCGGTCACGGTGATCTTCGCGCCGCTCGCCGTCACCGTCACGCCGGGTATGCTCTCCGCCGCCAGGCCTGACGCAATCGCTCTCGCGATCTGGTCCAGCGGTTGCTTCTTCGCCGGGTTCAGGAACGTACCGAACGAGCGCAAGGTGCCTCCCGCGTCCACATTGGTATAAATGCCGTAGTCGTCTCCATCCACGCCTCCTGTCAGGGTTATCGTGTCTGGCGCTACAATCGCGCCGAGCTTCGCGTCCTTGTCGTTAGTCATCGGGGAAAAGATCGACGCCTCGTCAAAGCTCACGTGGAAGCCTGCATTTGCGGCGATCGTTACCTCGCTTCCCGTCGGCGTCGCCGGGCCGGTGGCGGTCAATCCCGGGTTCGCCAGAGCATTGATCTCCGCCGCTACCTTGCTCGCAATCGCATGCAGGTCGTCACCCACCGCCGTGGTGTAGAGAGCGTCGACGTATTGGCCCGGATTGCTCGAGAGCGGCCCGATGTAGATGCGCGCGACCGCAAGAAATCCGGGGCGCACCAGTCCATTAAAGGTCACGACAGTTATGCTCGTTTGCGTAACCCACAGCGGCTGCACTGCGCAGCTCATTTCCGCGGTAAACGCGCCCACTGGCGTTACGTGTAGGTCCCCGGCTGTCGGGCTCGGAGCATAAGTGCTCGCACTCGCACTCAAGTTGGGATTCGCAGTCGCTGTGATCAGCCCAGCCACCTTGGTGGCAATTGTCACCGGCGTATCGGTGGCAGTCGTCACGTAGGTAAACGGCCCGACCGTCGTCGAGGCCCCGCCTCCCGTCGGTTTCAGCGTCACCGAAACAGAAATTCGCACCCCCGTAACATCCTTGCCCCAGAAGTACGCATGAGTCATCTCCCCGCTCACCGACCCTTTCAGCTCGAAATCGGCCGCGCTCCAGAGTGCCACCACGTGATGACAGGTAAGGGCCACATACTTGGGCTCGGGGTCGAGGGTCTTCGCTATGCAGCCCAGCGTTCCCGTTCCGGTTACACTCGTGCCCGCCTGGATCTGAATGCCGCCGTCCAGTACGTCGTATTGCTCGACGTCCGGAAAAGTTGCATGCAGCTGCGGCATCGGCTCTTCGATCACATCGGTCTTCACGCCTTCGATCTCTGCTGGGATCACGTCGCGTGGCCGCAGCTCGGAGGCGGGCTTCTTCCTCTTCACAAACACCGCAATGGCCAAGTCCGCGGTCTTCTTCCCGCCAACTTTCTTGCCGCCGATCGCCACGGAATGCACGCCGGGGATCGCCAGCAGCCGCGCCCGGGCGCGCGCTTTCACCGCACGGATTTCATCGAAGTTCGCCATGGTCACAGTGACCCAACCGAATCCGAGAGGGAGTTTTTTATGCTTTGGATCTTGCGGGGCCTATGAACGGGGAAGAGGCCAAGCCTGCGGGACGATATGCCAGCATCAGGTCGTAGCAAAAACAAGAGGCGCCCGGATAGCAGCCCGGGTCTGTGTGGCATATTCCTGCCTCGCTCTCTTTGTGTCAAGGAGAAAAGAGGAAGGACTTGCAACGCCCCGTTCACCAGAACGGACATTGAGAGTTGCTCAGGCGAGCGACTGGCGTGCCATTCCTTGGTTATGGAACACAACGGAGCTTGTCACTGGCTGACGATGACCTCTGCGGCAGGAGGTACGGTCACATCGGTCCAAATGATGGTCTCTCCGCTGGCCAGCGTTGTCTGTCTCACGACGAGGGCTTTGCCATTGACCGGGAGATGATTCACTCGGGCTATGAATGCGGCGCTCCGGCGTAGCACGGTGCCAGAATTGTTCTTCAGGCGCGTCTGGGATTGACAGCTTGGAGGTGAAGTCGGTCTCGGTTTCACTGTCCGATAAGGTGTTCTGTAACTGACGAATGAGGTCACTTCACGTCATTTTTCGGCAGCTGAAGACAGGCGCCCTGGCATCGAGCACGAAGCGCACATTGTCTTCAAACCTGGCAGGGACGTAGGGGTTTTATACGTCGGCAGTGTGCCACCCAAGGCCTGGATATGTCCTGCAATAGCAGCCACGCTGCGCGAGAA
>DASXFH010000410.1:0-30567 GCA_036489655.1 Acidobacteriaceae bacterium
CGCCCGCGCGGCATCCGACAGGGCGGCCGCGGTTCCGGAAGTCCCGACAACCAGGCGCACGCCGCCCGCATCGATGCGGCGGCAGGCCCGGCGCAGCTCGCGATCGATGAACTGCCGCAGCCGGCGGATCTCATCCTTCTGCGGCACCTCGCTCCGCAGGAATTCCTGGGTGAGCCGCACCGCGCCGAGGGGCAGGCTGACGGTCTCGCGGATCCTCTTGTGCTCGGAGAGCGTGATTTCGCAGCTGCCCCCGCCTACATCAATCAGCACGCAGCGCCCGCCGGCGCCCGGCTCATTCTCTACGACACCGCGATGGATGAGCCGTCCTTCCTCGAGGCCCGAAATGATCTCGACCTTCCAGCCGGTCTCATCCTGCACCCACGCCAGAAAGGCCCGTGAGTTCCGCGCATCGCGCATGGCCGAGGTGGCCACGGCGCGAACGCGGTCCACTCCATTTTGCTGCACCGCCTTGTAGAACCGCTTCAGCGTCCGCAGGGTCGCGGCCATCGACTCCGGAGAGACGATGCCCGTTTCAAAGACGCTCGCCCCCAGCCGCGTCACCTCGCGATCCTCGTGCACGGTGCGCAGCTCGTGCTTCACCACCCGGCCGATTTTCAGCCGGCACGAGTTCGATCCGATATCGATAGCCGCGAAGGTCTGCATGATCGCTGGAAGTCCCCACCTCCCGCCGCAAGCGTTCACTCAGCACGATACACGAGCAGCGTCACCGCGCCGCGCTGCGCCCGTTCAGCCTGGAGGGCGCGGCTCTTTGCGCCGGCCGCCGCGACACCGCCTGCCATTCGCCCATCAGCCGCCCGCGCAGCTTTGCCGCCGTCTTCATCGCCGCCACAAAGTGCTTCTCCCGCTCGCTCTCCAGTAACGCGATCAGCTCCGCCGGCCTGTCGCCCAGAGCCGTATGCGCCTCTTCGGCGAGCACCAGCCAGTCGTGCCAGTCGCCGATCTCATCCTGCAGCTTCTTCAGGGGTACGCCGATCTTCTTCGATTCCTTGTCGCCCTGCGCCGCCAGCTCGGCCACGTATCGCGCTTTCTTCGCGCCTTTGCGAAAGTCGTGCAGATTGGTCGCATCCAGCAACTGCATCTCCGTAGCCAGCCGCGCAAAGCTCTCCAGCGCCACCACTCCTGGAGCCTTTTTCCTGGTCTGCGGTCGGCTTCGGCTGCGCAGCGCGCTCACCAGGTCCAAGAGCCGCCTGTCGAATTTCGCGGCCAGGCCGTTTGCCTTCGACTGCAGATCGTCGGCGACTTCTATACGGCGACGCTTCAGCCAGCCGTCGAGATCGTCCGCCTGCTGCTCCACGCTCGTCGCACGCAAGCCCGCCTTCGGACTCTCCGAAATGTCCGGCTGGTCCGGAACCAGACCCGACTCCTTCCTCTCCTTAACGCTCTCTGGCCGCACGCCTGGTCTGGTCAGCTTCTCCAGAAGCTTACGGTGCACGTCCAGGTCCCGCACCGGTCCGGCCTCGTGGCGAATCCGCTTCAGCAGGCGCATCATCGCTTCCGCAGCGGCGCGAACCGGCTCCCCTTCAGCACCCTCCGGCAACTCCCGCACGACGCTTTCCAGAGTTGCCTGCAGCCGCCGCGTCCCGGTCCGGGTGTCATGCACCGGATCCACATCGGGGTCGTCCGCGCACCTCGCCAGATTTTCGCGCAGTGTGGCTGCCAGCGTTCGGATCGCCTGCAGGTCGTCCGTCATGGTCTTGCTCCGGTGCCCGGCGGCTTCACACTGATATTCTGAACGTTCTGCCAGGCTTCAACAAATGACACTTCCCCAGGCACCAGCCGTTCCTTCGACCGCTCCCAGCCAGCCGTCGCTCTACTCCACGCCTCGACGGGCCTGGACCTTGCTCTCGCTCGTCTTTTTGGCCGTCTATTTTGCCGCCCTCTTCTCGCCCGCGCTCCTCGACGACGCCGATGCCACCCACGCTCAGGCTGCCCAGCACATCGTCACCAGCAGCGACTGGGTCACGATGTATGTCAACGGCATCCGCTATCTGGAAAAGCCGCCGCTCCCCTACTGGATGGTGGCCGTCGACTACCACTTCTTCGGCTTCAATGTCTTCGCCACCCATCTGCCTATGGCTCTGGCCGTGCTCGGCTGCGCCTGGATTGCCTGGCTGTGGGGCCGTCGCGCCTGGGGCGACCGCGCCGCCTTCTACGCCGCCCTGGCCATCCTTACCTCCGTGGGGACATTCCTTTTTACCCGCACCCTCATCCCGGAATCCATCCTCACTTTTTTTTTGATTCTGGCCCTCTACAGCTTCATGGTGGGCGTTGAGGACCGCAAGCCCTCGCGCTTTTACCTGGCCTATGGCTCCGTTGCCATCGCGATGCTCGCCAAGGGCCTCATTGCTCCGGTCTTCTTCGGAGCCGCCGCTGTCGTCTATCTGGCCGTCACCGGCGAATGGCGGCGCTGGCGCGAATTTCGCCTCTTCACCGGATTGCTGCTGTTCCTCGCCATCGGCGCCCCGTGGCACATCCTCGCCGGCTTGCGCAATCCAGACTACGGCAATCCCCACGGCAACGTTCCCTCGCCCGGCCACGTGCATGGATTCTTCTACTTCTACTTCATCAACGAGCACATCCTGCGCTTTCTCGGCACCCGCTACCCGCACGACTACAACCGCCAGCCGTGGTGGGTCTTCTGGTTCGGCCAGCTCATCTGGCTCTTTCCGTGGAGCCTCTTTCTCCCCGCCGTCCTCCGCCGGGCCTGGCGCAATCGCCACCTCTTCGTCTCCGACCTGCGTTACGACGTCACCAACACCATCCACTTTCTCGATCCAAAAATGTCGGCGTGGGAATCCTCCGCGCTGGCCGCGCAGCTCCGCTTTCGCGCCCGCACCGGCCTTCTGCTCACGATCTACTCGGCCTTCATTCTGGTCTTTTTCGCAACCTCCACGAACCAGGAATACTACACCTGGCCCATCTACCCTGCCGTGCTCATGCTGATCGCCGGTTCTCTGGCTACGGTCGAGCAGGCTCCGGCCGACCGGCGTCGCGATTCCGGCGCCTGGATCACCGGCGCGCATGTCTTCTTCGCCTTCCTGGGAATGCTCGCTGCCGCGCTGCTCGCCTATGGCCTGTGGCAGTCGCGCCACCTGCCCTACATTCATGACATCGGCACCCTCATGGCGCATCGCGGCGTCGGCAATTACACGCTGTCCATGTCGCACTTCTTTGACCTCACCGGTCCCTCGTTTGCCGCTCTGCGTCTGCCCGCCCTGCTGGCCGCTGTGGCCTTCTTCTTCGGACCCCTCGCCGCCTGGCGCCTGCGCCGGCGCGGCCATGCTTTCGAGGCGACGACCAGCGTCGCCTTCACTCTGGCGGTCATTCTGATCGCCGCGCATATTGCCTTCGTTCGCTTTCAGCCCATGCTCTCGTCCAAGGCCATGGCCAACACCATCAACCGTCTCACCGCCGAACCGGCGAATGCCGATGCTCAGTTGATGCTCTATGGGGATCAGTCCGACGGGTCCTCGATCATCTTCTACACGCAGCGCCAGGCGCTCCTCGTGCACGGACGCACCTGGTACTTCCAGCCCGAAGAAGACGAAGACCAGGGCAAGCTCTTCGGATCGTCAATGATCTGGGGCTCCGACTACCCCGACGCTCCGCACATCTTCCTCAGCGATACCGACCTGCTGCGCTTGTGGGGAACCGGTCCGCGCAAGCTCCTCTTTGTTCCCGATCAGTTTCACCGGCATGTGGAGAAGCTGCTGGGATCGCGCCTGATCGAGGTGCAGGAGGTCTCCGACAAGACCCTCTACACCGACCGGCCGCTCTGATGCCCTGCCTGATACAGCTTCAGTGCAGTTCCCTGACCTTCGTTCCCCCGGGGATCTTCAGCTCGAACTGATCGTTGGCCAGGGAAAGATTTACCCGCAGCTTCTCGATCGTGATCAGGATCTGCTCCTGTTGCTGCGGCCACCGGATCGTGACCGTCCCGGGGAAGCGCTCGGTCCCAAAGGTCTGCAGCGGACCGTAAAGCGCCTGGGTCTGCACCTGACCGTTCTCGTCGTAGATGTCCTGCTGCACCGGGCGCAGATCCGTTCGGCTGATGTGAATCACCCGATGCACCTGGGTAAAGCGGCTGTTCGGCTGGCGTACCTGCACGGTCAGCAGATATTCCGGGCGGATCTCCAGTTTCCTGGTTTTGGGATTGACCACAATATTGCTGTCTGCGGTCACCGACAGAACGTCGTCCGGACCGATTTGCGGGATCACCAGCGAATCGAAAAACATGAAAGGACGCAGATTTTCAATGGCGTTTTGCGACGGCTGCGTCAGCGCGTTCGGCCCTTCGATCGCCTCGCTTTTCGGGGGAATGAGCAGCTTGAAGGAGTCGCCGTTGTTCGCCATGTCGAAAGCCGGCGAGTGCACCACCGGCAGATAACCAATCACCCGCAGCGACTCCGGCTTGCGCAGCAGGATGTAGCCGCTGAACGGCGTGATGGTCTTCTCTTTGCCGTTCAGAGTGCCGCCCGACGTCGCCGTAAACGTCACCGCGGCGCTCATGGAATGGATGGCGTCGTACCGGCTGTTGATGATATTGACCAGTTGCTGGGGCGCCGCATTCAGGGTAATCGCTGGCGGCTTTGCTTTCGGCACCCGCCGCGTATGCCAAAGACACCCATTCAGTGCCGGCAGAACCAGCAGCAGCACGAGCACGAGACGGGTCCTGTTCCGGTGCGTTCCTTTCAGCGAGAAATCCTCCAAATCGATTCACATCCAGGCGGCGCGATCGCCGCTCTCGTTATTGTGGCGGACCTGTCTGGCGGACCGCGCGCCGATAGGCCTGCACGTCTTTTGCGTGCTCTTCAATGGTCGCCGAAAAACGCGACTTTCCCGAGGGGTCCGCGCTTGCCGCCACAAAATACAGATAATCCGTTGTTGCCGGATGCATCGCCGCCTGCAGCGACTTCAAACCGGGATTGCAGATGGGCCCCGGCGGCAAGCCCTGATGCCGATAGGTGTTATAGGACGAGTCCGCCTGCAAATCCGACTCGTAAATCGTTCCCCGGTAGCGCCCATTCAGCAGTGCTGCATAGATGACCGACGGATCCGTCATCAGCGGCATATCCTTTGCCAGCCGGTTTTCGAAAACGCTCGCCACCAGCGGCCTTTCCCCATCGATCGGCGTCTCCTTCTCCACCAGAGAAGCCAGCGTGACCGTCCGGTGAAAGTCGCCAGTCAGCCCAATCCGGCCTGCGGCCGCCCGGAAGCGCTTCACCATCGCGATCATCATCTCCTGCGGATCGGTGTGCAGCGCAAATCGGTAGGTGTCCGGGAAGAGATACCCTTCCAGGCTCGGCGCCTGCGGGTCCAGGTCCTGCACCAGCGAAGCGTCCTGCCTGGCAGCCGACACAAAAGCGTCCTTTGAGCCCAGCCCTGCCGCCTGCACGCGCGCCCCGATATCGAAGATATTCGATCCCTCTGGAATCGTGACCTCCACCGTATACACGTCGCCGCGCCGGATCTTCTCCCAGACCTGGGTCATGGGCAGCGGGTGGTCAAAGCGGTATTCTCCGGCCTTCAGGGTGCCACCCCGCGCCAGGCGCAGCCCGAGGAAGACATACTCGCTGCGGATAATGCCCTGCTGCTTCAGCTGGCGGGCAATGCCGGCGCTGGGAGTTCCCGGCAGAATGTCCACAAACGTCGCTGTCTCCGGGCCCATGGGCACCAGCAGAGCGAAAGCAATCGCTCCGGCCGCCACAAGGGCCGCCAGCACAACGAGGAGGAAAAGGCGTCGCACGAAGGGGAGTTCTGCTCCTGGGGTCGTCCCTTTGGATTCTCTAACTCATTGTAAGATGCCGTTCTTTCCGTCAATCTGCCCGTATCTTCCGCGCTACCATACCTCTGTGCCGGATCGCCTTCTCGGACTCGACTTCGGGGACCGCCGCATCGGGGTTGCCGTCTCCGATGAGCTGGGACTCACCGCCCAGCCGGTCCTGACCCTGGTCCGCAAAAACACGAAGGCCGACCTCAAGTCGCTGGGGCGGCTGCTCCGTAAATACGGTTGCACCGCTATCGTCCTCGGCCATCCCCTCTACATGTCCGGCGATCTCAGCCCCCAGGCGGCAAAGACTCAGGCCTTTGCCGATGTCCTGCGCTCGGCCGTCTCCCTGCCCGTGCACCTCTGGGACGAGCGCCTGACCTCGGCCGAAGCCCATCGCCATCTCCACGCCGCCGGGCGCCCTCTTGCCGAACATCGCCAGGTCGTCGACCAGGTAGCTGCCGTATTGATACTGCAGAGTTTCCTCGATGCGCACCGCCCCGTGCCGGCATCGTATAATGAAGGTTGAGGCAGTACCCCGGCCTTCAGACATTTCCCTTAGCAAGGGTGGGTTTCTCTCCAGCGCGGACCGGATCACGCAGTTTCCCCTCCGCCAGGCATTGCCATTGCCGCAATACGGACCGAACCCGCCCCTGACGGATATTCGAGCATGCCCGAACACATCAAGAAGAAGCTTCAGGAAGAGATTCGGCAGCTGGAACATGAGTTGACGCACGAGCTCCCCGCCGAAATCAAGAAAGCCGTCGCCATGGGCGACCTCAGCGAAAACGCCGAGTACCACATGGCCAAACAGCGCCAGGAATTCGTGAACGCGCGCCTGGGCCAGCTGAAAAAGCGCATGGGCGATCTGGCGCTTGTCAATCTCTCCAATATCCCGCATGACCGCGCCGCCTTCGGCTCCACGGTCCTCGTCTACGACACCTCCAAGGATGAGAAAATCGAGTACAAGCTCGTGACCAGCGAAGAGTCGGACGTGAACAAAGGCCTTATCTCCACCACCTCCCCCATCGGCAAGGCTCTGGTGGGCAAACAGGTCGGCGATATGGCCATGGTGCTTACGCCCAACGGCAAGCGCGAGCTCGAAGTGCTCAAGCTCACCACTATCCACGACGAAGCGGCAGCAGAACAAGCCGAAGCCGGAAAGTAGAGACCGCATGGCGGAGGAAAGGCCGGCACACACCACCTGGACCCGGGCGTTTGGCCGCGCCTGCGGCGTGCTGCTGCAGGTCATTGTGGACGGGCTCTCGCTCACCCGTATCTCCCCCAACATCCTCACCTTTATCGGTCTCCTCATTAACACCGCCGCGGCCGTGCTCTTCGGCTTCGCCAACCAGCACAATTACGTTCGCATCTTCCTTTATGCAGGCCTGGTGATCATCGGCGCCGGCATCTTCGACATGGTCGACGGCCGCGTCGCCCGCCAGACCCACCAGGTCACCGTCTTTGGCGCTTTTTTTGACTCCGTCATCGATCGCTATTCCGACGTCGTCCTCTTCTTCGGACTCCTGGTCTTCTACGCCCGCGGCAACCGCCTCTTTTACGTCTTCCTCGCTGCGTTTGTCATGGTCACCTCGCTGATGGTCAGCTATACCCGCGCCCGCGCCGAGGCGCTGATCGGCAGTTGCAAGGTCGGTTTCATGGAGCGGCCGGAGCGCGTCGTCCTCATCATCCTCGGTGCTCTCTTCAACCGCTGGGGTGTCATGGCGCCGGTTCTGTGGGTGCTGGCGGTGATCTCCACCGTCACTGTGGTCCATCGCATCCTGTACACGTACCAGCGCACCGCCAACGTCGCGCCCGTACTCGATGCTCACTCCATGGTTCAGCCCATGGTCTTGCGCGAGCCGGACAAGCGCCCCGACCCTGGCCGCGATCTGCCCGCCCCCAATGCCCCCCGCGCCTGATTCCGAAGCCAGTCCTCAGGGCAGCTTTTGCAGTCGTGACGTCAGATACTCCTGAAACACCCCGAACTTCTTCACCCGCGGAACCGCCTCCGGCCCCACCCTTTGCCCGAGTTCCTGCGCCTTCCCGCTCGGCCGCAGCGCCGGCCACTCCGGCAGGCCCTTTCCGTTCGGATTTCCAGTCTTCACAAAATTCGTCCAGTATCCGATGATGGCCTGCGACAAAACAGCATCCTCCGGACGCGCGATCCAGCTCGTCCAGTAATGGCGGCTCAGAAACATCTCCTCTTCGCTGTGGAACGCGCCCAGCTTCGCAAACGGTCCCTGCCCGACATAGCTGAAGTGGTAAAGGTACGCCTCCTTTCCCACCTTGTTTGTGTCCCGCGCCAACAGCCACGCACCAAATCCAAAGTCGTAGTCTGTGAACATCTGTCGAAACGCCGCCGGCACCTCGGCATCCGTCTCCGCCGGATACTCCGCCAGCACTCGATTCGCCAGCGGCCCAAACTCCTTATCGAGCCAGGTGCGATACTCCGCCACCGTCTTCGGCCGATACGAGTGCCCGCCCACCATCGGACTGGCAAAGATGGAAACCTCGCTGTCGTTGCTGCCCACCAGCACCGGCACCTTCGCCTGCTCGCCCTTCACGAAGGTCACCGCCGGCTGCCGCGGAAGCACCCAACCATCCACCGCCGGCTCAAAATCCAGAGCATCGTCTTTCGCCGCCGCCGCATAAATCCGATCGGCTGGAACAGCCCGCAGCGCCGCCAGTCCTCCGGAGCCTGAGGCCACACCCAGATCCTTCGCCAGCCGCGCGTTGTTGGCCTCCACATCGGCCAGCTTCGGATACACCGAGTCCACACAAACGCCGCTCTCCATCACCGCGCCGCGAAACAACCCCATTGCCACTGGCGAAGCCATCAGATTGCAAACGTCCAGCGCCCCCGATGATTCCCCGGCGACCGTCACCTTCGCCGGGTCGCCCCCAAACGCAGCGACATTTTGCCGAACCCAGCGCAGCGCCGCAATCTGGTCGAGGTGCCCGTAGTTGCCCGAAACACGCCGCGCCGACTCCGCATCCAGCGCCGGATTTGCATAAAATCCGAACACCCCAAGCCGATAGTTGAGACTTACGACCACTATTCCCTGCTCAGCCATCGGCACTCCCAGCGGAGGCCACTCTCCCGATCCCTCCACGTTCCCGCCGCCGTGCACCCAAACCATCACCGGCAACCGCTTCGCAGGATGCAGCTCCGGCGTCCACACATTCACATACAGGCACGCCTCATCGGTCCGCATCCTGCGGATGGCCAGCATCTCCGGCAGCCAGGGGCTCGGTGCCTGCGGACACGCCGGCCCATACGCCGCCGCCTCGCGTACACCGCTCCAGTGGGGCGCCGCCTCCGGAGCATGCCAGCGCAACGGCCCCACCGGCTGCGCCGCAAAAGGAATCCCCAGAAACGCTCCGCCGCGCGGCAGACTGGCGACCGAAATGCCGCGCACCATTCCGCTCTCCACCCGAACCTCCGGGCCGTCAGCCTGCCTCTCCGCCAACCCCGCCACCGCACCCATCGCGATCGAACCCGCCACCCAGCACGCCAACACGATCCGCATCGTCTCCCCTTCCCCGAAAGCGTTCCCCAAAGCAAAAGGGAGCAGCCGCAGCCGCCCCCTGAGGTCAAAACTGAAATGATTGGTGCGATGCCTGGACGGCTAGTCCCTCACCAGCGTCCCCACGCCCGGCTGATGTAGTCAGTCATGGTCATGGTCAGCAGCACCAGGAAGGTGAAGAATCCCGCCGTCACCGTCAGCTTGGTCAGCTTCGAGCTGTACTTGATGTGCATGAAGAACAGCACGACCAGGGAACCCTTCAGGCACGCAATCGCCAGCGCCACCACTGCGTTAAACACCCCCAGGTCCACATAGGAAATCGCCGCCGTGGACCCGGTCAGGATCAGAAGACAGGTACCGACGATCAGGTATACCTTCGGAGAGACGATGTGCTCCGAATGGTGCGTCGGCTCCGAGGGTGTCAGATGAAGATGATGGTCGTGCTGGTGTTCCATTGAGTTCTGCTCCGCTCCCAAACCGAAACGCTAAGCTCTGTTCCCTGAACCCTGTTCCCTGTTCTTTGCCGTCATTGATGTCGACTGATCAGATAGAGCAACGGGTATAAGAAGATCCACACAATGTCGACGAAGTGCCAGTACAAGCCGAAATTCTCGATTGGTGCGACATGGCCTGCGGTGTACGCACCTCCATAGGCCTTCACAAACAGGAAAATCAGGAGCGAGACACCGATGATCATATGCAGGGCGTGCATACCGGTCATCGCAAAATAGAGTGAAAAATAAACCTGCGTCTTCTCCGCCATATCCAGCGGCAGCTTGTCGTCCGGATAGGCCGGGCTTCCGGTCTGAAACTCAGTCGGGCTGAAGTTCAGCCCGGGCACGTGGTGCTCCACCCACTCGTCGTGCCACTCGTAGGCCTTCACGCACAGGAAGCCGACGCCCAGGATCATCGTCAGAATCATCCAGCGCAGCAACGATTTCCGCTTTCGCGTTTCTGCGGCATGAACGCCCATGGCCATGGTGAAGCTGGAAATAATCAGCAGGGTCGTGTTCAGGGTGCCGGCCCAGATGTGCAGAGTGTGGCTGCCCGCCACAAAGGCAGGGTAATACCAGTTCCGGAAGATCAGATAGGCGCAGAACAGCCCGCCGAAGAACATGATTTCCGTCAGCAGGAACAGCCACATGCCGAAGGTGGCCGCCTCCCGCTGCTGCGCCACATTCTCAAAGTGGTGGCGCAGAAACGGCGGATGTGCGTGTTCGTCGTGCGGCGGTACCGCGGCGGTTTGCGCGGCGAGTGTGTGGCTATCCAACGGTCGGTACCTCTCTGGGTTTGGTCTCTTCCAGCCACTCGTAATCGTAGGCCTCGTGGGTCACAATCGGCGTATCAACAAAATTCTCCGTCAGCGGCGGCGACTGAATCTGCCATTCCAGTCCGGTAGCCTGCCACGGATTGGGTCCCGCGATCTTGCCGTACTTCAGCGACCACGTCAGATACAGCAGCGGCAGCAGGTAGCCAATGCCCAGCACGCTGGCCCCCGCGCTCGAGAAGACGTTCAGCACCTGGAACTCCGGTGGATACGCCGCATACCGCCGCGGCATGCCCAGATAGCCCAGGATGAACTGCGGGAAGAACGTCAGCACGAAGCCCACAAATGTGATCACCGCCGCCAGCCGCGAAACGCCCTCCGGATACATGCGGCCCGTCATCTTCGGCCACCAGAAGTGCACGCCCGCCAGATACGCCATCAGCATCCCGCCCACCATCACAAAATGGAAGTGCGCCACGATGAAATAGGTTTCCGTCAGGTGGATGTCCATGCCCAGGGTACCGAGGAAGACCCCGGTCAGTCCGCCGATCGTGAACAACCCGAGGAATCCAAAGGCGTAGAGCATCGGCGTTTCAAAGGTGATCGATCCCTTATAAAGCGTTGCCGACCAGTTGAAGATCTTGATCGCCGAAGGCACCGCTACCAGCATGGTCAGCAGCGAAAACACCAGTGCCGAGTAGTTCGAGATGCCCATGATAAACATGTGATGGGCCCACACGAAGAATCCGAAGACCGCGATCGCCACCGACGAAAATGCCACCGCCGTGTAGCCGAAGACGCGCTTCCTCGAGAAGGTACTGATCACCTCGGAGATCACGCCCATGCCCGGCAGAATCATGATGTACACGGCCGGGTGGGAATAGAACCAGAACAAATGCTGGAAGAGCAGCGGGTCGCCGCCCTTGGTGGGATCGAAAACCCCAATCCCGATCGTCCGCTCCAGTACGATCAGCACCAGCGTGATCGCCAGCACCGGCGTGCCCAGCACCATCAGGATCGACGCCGCGTAGTGCGACCATACGAACAGCGGCAGCCGGAACCAGGTCATCCCCGGTGCCCGCATGCGGTGAATCGTAACAATGAAATTCAATCCGGTAAAAATCGAACTGAATCCTGCAAGAAAGACCGCCAGACCCGCCGACACCACGTTCGTGTTCAGATAATGCGTGCTCAGCGGTGTAGTGAACGTCCAGCCCGTGTCCACTCCGCCGAATACCAGCACGCAGATCATCATGATCCCGGCCGCAATGTACAGGTACCAACTCAGCAGATTGATCTTGGGGAACGCCAGGTCTTTGGCGCCCACCATGATCGGGATACAGAAGTTCCCGATGGTCGCCGGGACCGATGGCACCAGGAAGAAGAACACCATGATGAGCCCGTGCGCCGTGAAGACCTTGTTGTAGGTATCGGCGGCCAGCAGATCGCTCACCGGGGTCAGCAGTTCCAGGCGGATCAGCGCCGCCATCGCCCCGCCGATGAAGAAGAAGAACGTGATCGAGATCATGTACAGCATCGCGATCCGTTTGTGGTCGCCCGTCAGCAGCCAGCTCTTCAGGCCGTACTCATGGTTCAGGTACGACACCTTCGGCAGCCGGGCTGTCGCCTGATCGGGTAACGATACGATTGTGCTCATGGCTTCACCGTCCCTGGCGCCATCACCGGGGCCGAGGTCCCCGGCGGCGCCGCACCCGTCTGAACGGGCTGCGCTTCGCTGTTCTCAATCGTCTGCTCGATCCGGTACTGCGAATCGAGCCGGCGGATGTATTCCACCAGATCGATCAGACCTTCTTCGCTCACCTGGCCTTGATACGTCGGCATGATCGGGGCGTATCCCGCCACCTCGTGCAGGGTCGGGTTTAGAATCGTGTCCCGCAAAAATGCATCGTCCGCGGTGACAAATTGTCCATCCTTCAGCTGCAGATGCGATCCATACACGTGGGCCAGGTTCGGGCCGTGCGCATTGGGACTGCTGTTGTGACAGGAATTGCAGCCCAGACTCGCGAACAGTCGCTCGCCGTTCTGCGCCAGCGAGTCGCCGCTGGTCGAACCCGCCGCCCATGCCTGATAGTCCTCCGGCGTCATCGCATAAACCCAGCCGATCATCTGCGAGTGCAGTGTCCCGCAGTACTGTGTGCAGAACAGATGATACTTCCCCGGCTTGGTCGCCTCGAACCACACTGTGTTGTAGCGCCCCGGAATCACCTCACGCTTCACCCGGAAGGCCGGCACCGAGAAGCTGTGGAACACGTCCTGCGAAATCAGCGTCAACTGGACGGGCCGGTTGATGGGAACATGCAGCGCATTGATCTCGTGCTGCCCGGTTGGATGCTCCGCCTTCCACATCCACTGCTTGCCCACCACGTAGATGTTCATCGCGTTTGGCGGCGGGCTGTAAATCCGGAAGTACAGCAGCGCCCCCCACACGAAGCAAATCATGAACAGAATGAGCGGAATGATCGTCCAGGTGGCTTCCAGCAGCGTCGAGCCTTCAATCGGCGTGGCGTGGGGATGCCGTTCCTGGCGGTAGCGGATGGAGAACGTAACCACCAGAAGCGCCACCGCCGCCAAGCCGATCACGGAGATGAAAATGAGGAAGAAGTACAGAGCGTCCGCATACGGCGCAATGGTCGACGCCTCCGGCGGAAAGATCGCGAAGTTCGTGAGCCACTTAATCAGGAACTGCCAAAGTATCGGACTGATGAAATGCTGCATCTATGATTATCCGTTCACCAGAGTAGTTTTCTGCATCCGCGCTTCCCGTATATCCCGCCGAAAATTCATAATCAGAAACCAGCCCAGCAACAGCACCGTCAGCACACCGCCCAGCTGATACATGCGGATGTACATCAGCGTGTGCCGGTTCAGTGTCGGATCGTAGCGGTAACAGAAGGTCAGCAGGTTATCCACCAGCGAGCCGATCTTCCCGTGCGAGGCCTCCACCAGCCCCAATTTCAGATCCTTCGGCGAAAACTCCACGCCCAGGTAGTACTGCGCCAGCCGTCCTTCGGGTGTCACCAGTTCGATCGCGCTGGCATGGGCGAACTGCGTCATCTTTCCGTCAGGCCCGGCCATCGGCACGTAGCCGAAACCCACCGTCTTCGCCAGGCTCCGAATTGCCGGCGCCTGCCCGGTCAGAAAGTGCCAGCCCCCGTTGTCCTGCGGGCGCCCATAGCGCTTCATGTAGAACGCCTTTTCGCGCGCCGCGATTTCCGGCGTCTCCCGCGCGTCGATGCTCACGAACACCACGTCGAAGTCGCGCCCCGGCTGAAGCTTCAGCATCTCCAGCGCTCCCACCAGCCCGTCGATCTCTTCCGGGCACAGGATCTTGCACTGGTAGTACACCAGCGACAGAATCACCGGTCGCTTGCCGAAGTAATCGCCCAGATGGACGGCCTTGCCGGTCTCATCCACGAACGGCAGATCCAGCGGCAGCTGCGTATTCAGCTTCTGCTGGATGCTGATCTTCTTCAGCAGCAGGGGCTGCTGATCCGCAGGCGTCCCCGGCTTCTTAAAGCCGAACCACTGGCTCTGTGCATGCGCCGCCGAAGCTCCCAACATGCCGACGCACAGCAGTGCTATCGCGAGCCAGCTCGCCGTCACCCCTCGCCGGATTGTTTCTCTGCTGAACACTTCGTTGCCCTATTCCCTGTTGCCTGTCTCTTTACCGTCCACCTAAAGCGCTCGACGTTTGCTCACCCGCCTGCTGCGCGCGCCCATGCACTTCCTGTTCGTATCCCGTCGGCGCGAAACCATCCGTCAAAGGCATCTGCACTGTGGGCCGGCTGTCACCCATCATCAGCGGCTGGTGCTGCTCCGCCGGAGCCACCGGCAGTCCCCGCTGTGCAATCAGCTGCATGGCCCGTTCGACAGGAATCCGCACCTTCCCCTGTCCCCGGTCGATCCAGCTGTAATGGTCCAGCAGCAGATCCTCCCGCTCGTGCAAATTCACCAGATCCTCGTTGCCGTTGTCCAGCTGCACCCGCGGCGTGGGGAACTGCTGCGTGAGCTTCGCCAGCTGCTCCTGCTCCAGCTGCGGATTCGACTTCAGAGCCAGGGTCGAGGCAATCTGGTTCGGCGCCTTCCACTTGTTCACCGGCCCGTCCTGGCGATCCAGCGCTGTATTGATCACCTTACCCATCACGAAGCAGAAGACGAAGAACACGCCTACCGAAATCGCCAGCCCGATCAGGAACACCACGATCCCGCCGGTACTCGCATCGGTAACTTCGTAGCCCTCCCGCACCGAGGGGTCGCCTGCATGTTCCTTCGGATCGTATGGACGCGGATCGTTCGGATTATGCGTGGACATAATTGCTCTCCAGAATCTCCGCCAGATGCGGATCGTTGGTCGCGATCAGCGGCCGCTTCTTCAGCTGCCCGAAGTACGCAACCAGCCAGAAGCAGAACAGCGCCGCCGGCACCACGATGTACTCCAGAATCCCCCAGCTGAAATGCAGGTTTCGCGCCGCATCCCTGAACGACGGCTCGATGAGCCAGAACATATCCCAGAATCCAGCGAAGATCATGATCCAGCAGGTCACAGACAGCCGGCCCTGGATCCGCTTCAGGTCCCGCGACAGCAACAGGCTGAACGGAATCAGCCAGTGGAAAATAACATCCAGCGTTGCGATGATCCCCCAGCTGCCGCGAATCCGGTCCAGATACCAGGGAATCTCTTCCGGCGAGTTTCCCGACCAGACAATCAGAAACGCACCGAAGGCAAAATAGATGTTCAGCATCACCAGGGCGAAGCAAAGCTTGCCCAGGTCGTGCTGCTCAACGATGCGGAAAGTGCTCCTGATCGGCTCCGCCCGGCTCAGCCAAATCAGCGTCAGAATCGCCAGCGGCAGGACCACGAACGGTTCGCCCACCAGGTATTGGAAGCCGTATATCGTCGAGTACCACCCCACATCCAGCGACATCACCCAGTAGATCGACAGAATGAACAGCAGCGCCGAAAACAGCACCACGCCAAACCCGCTCAGGTTTTCAAACTTCGTCCGCCAGTACGCCACACGCGGCTCCGGATCTGCGTCCCTCTTCAGCGACCACCGGTTCAACGCCGTGATGTAAAGCGCGAAGATAGCAAAGCACACCAGCGACACCCACCAGAAGTTCTTCACGTTCAGCATCGGCGACTTCCACCGGATCGCATGCGCCAGCTCGTGCGAGATCGCGCCGGCCTTCTCCGCTGCCGCCCAGTTCGCGTACTTCGCCCAGGGATACAGCTGCCCGTAGGCCGCGCCGAAAACTGCCACCGGAATCCACAGCAGCACGATCAGCGGCCAGGTGCGCGTCATCGCCTCCAGGGGACGGCGGACGATCAGTCCCCACTTGCCGCCCGACAGGTGCTGAACCATCAGCAGCGCCATCCCGCCGTAGCAGAACCCGAAGCACATTACAAAGCCGTCCAGCCAGCCGCGCAGCAGGTGGTTCCAGCCCAGATGTTCAGGATCCATCGACTGCCCGAGGAACCCGAACAGCACCGCCAGCGCCGAGAACACCAGTCCCACGATCAGCGCGCGGCGCCGCCAGCTGTCCACGAACGCCGGCGCTTGCAGCGTCGACGGCAGTCCTTTGCTGAAGCTTTCGTTCCCCATCGCTATTTGTGCACTCCTGTGGGCTGCGTCTCACCTTTCGTCATCGCCGGTTTTCCCGAGGCGGAGGATTGCGGAACAGCTTCCGCCGGTGCTCCCGCCGCGATCCCAATCGTCTTCTGCCCGTACACTGCTGTCGCCGGCATCGGCCACGGCCCCGCATAACTGGCGGGCTCACCCAGACTCTGCGCGATATCCGGCAGGTTTCGCACCTGCGCGCCCGCCGGCACATCCGCCACCGTTGCGCTTTGGCTCAGTTGCAGTGCGCGAATATACGCCGCAATCGCCCACCGGTCCACCGGAGCAATCTGCGCCTTGTAGTCCGGCATCGCTCCATAACCGTTGGTCATTACGTAGAAGTAATGGCTTAACGGCTCGGCCAGCCGTTTCGGGTCGTGGAAATTCCCTGCCGGCTTATACCCGCGCTCCACAATCATCCCCGCCCCGTTGCCCACTCGCGAGTGACACGGCGTGCAGTAGATATTGAAGCGCTCCTGCCCGCGATCCAGCACCTGCATGTTCACCGGAAACGGCATCACGTCGGCCTCCTTGCCGTTCATCAGCCCGGTGTAGAAGTAGTCCGTCTTTTCGTACAGCTGCCCTCGCGCCACCGTGTGGTCCACCTGCGGCCGCACCGACCGCCCATCGGCAAACGCCGTGGTGCCGCGCTGCGGAAACATCCTCGGCTGGTCATGCATGTCCTGCCGGCAGCCAGCTGCGAAGAGCAGCGCGAAGACCCCCGCCACGCTCAGTGCCCGCAAGCCGACGCCCCGGGATACCCAGATCTCTCGGTGCCCTGTGCCCTGTAACCCGTTCCCTGGCGTCTTAATACTCCACCTCCACCACCGAAACCGGCGCCTGCGCTTCCAGAAACCCTCTCGTTTCCGCTGCTTCAAATTTCGGATCCGTCGATTCCAGGCACAGGAAGAATTTGTCCGTCGTCGCGCCGTTCCGGAAATTGGGAGCGTTGAAGACCGGATGGTAGGGCTTCGGCAGACCGCACAGCGCCAGCATGCCGAACGCCGCCGATAACCCCGACCACAGAATGGTCCATTCGTACGCCGGGACCAGGAAAGCCGGCCACGAGAAGTAAGGGCGACCAGCGATGTTCAGCGGAAAGGCCCATACGGAAATCCAGGTTTCCAGCCCAAACATCGCTGCCAGTCCCAGCAAACCACCAATCAGGCAAACCAGCGACACCTCGTCGCGATGGAACCCGATTGCCTCCGCGGCTTCCTCCACCGGGTACGGCGTGTAGCAATCCAGCCGCCGATAGCCCGCGCCGTATGCCGCCTTCGCCGCCTGCACCAGCTCGGTGGGCGTGTCGAATTCCGCCATCAGTCCGTACAGCCCCTCAGAAAGTGGCATCAGTCACCTGCCTCCGGAAGAAGTTGCTTTTTCTCCCGCACCTTCGACTGCGGCAGCATCAGCCGGAGCTCCGACATTGGAATCATGGGCAGGAAACGAATGAACAGGAAGAACAGGAAGGTAAAGAGTCCCAGCGTTCCCAGAAATGTTCCGTAATCCCAGCGCGTCGCGCGGTACGTGCCCCACGACGAAGGCAGATAATCACGCGTCAGGCTGGTTACGACGATCACAAATCGCTCGAAGTACATGCCGGTATTGATGATCAGCGCCCAGATGAACGTGAACGTCACGTTCTGGCGCAGTTTCCTGGACCACAGCAGCTGTGGCAGCGCGATGTTGCACGTGATCAGCGTCCAGTATGACCACCCCATCGGCCCGAACATCCGATTCCACATCATGAAGTATTCCCAGTGGCTCGCCGAATACCACGCCATGAACACTTCCGTGGAGTAGCCGTAGGCTACGATCAGACCCGTCGCCAGCATGACCTTGTTGCAGTTGTCGAGATGGCGGATCGTGATCAGGTCTTCCAGGTGGTAGAACTTGCGGATCGGAATCGCCAGCGTCAGTACCATGGCGAACCCCGAATAAATCGCGCCCGCCACGAAGTAGGGGGGGAAGATTGTTGTATGCCACCCTGGCAGCAGCGCCACCGAGAAGTCGAGGCTGATTACCGAATGCACCGAGAGCACCAGCGGCGTCGCCAGTCCGGCCAGCAACAGCGAAGCCGTCTCATACCGCACCCAGTGCCGTACTGAACCGCGCCAGCCCACGCTCAGCAGCCCATAGCAGAACTGTCCCAGCCTCGTCTGCGAGCGGTCGCGCATCGTTCCCAGATCGGGGATCATGCCGATGTACCAGAACACCACTGAGATCGTCGCGTACGTCGAAACTGCAAAGACGTCCCACATCAGCGGCGACCGGAACTGCGGCCAGTAGTTCATCGTGCTCGGATACGGGAACAGCCAGTACCCCAGCCACGGGCGACCCAGGTGCAGCACCGGGAACATGCCCGCGCAGATCACAGCGAAGATCGTCATCGCCTCGGCGAACCGGTTGATCGAGTTGCGCCAGCTCTGCTTGAACAGCAGCAGAATGGCCGAGATCAGCGTGCCCGCGTGCCCAATTCCGATCCACCATACAAACTCCACGATGGCGAATCCCCATGCCACCGGAATTGTGACCGCCCAGATGCCCACGCCCTTGACGAACAGCCACGACATGCACACCATCAGCAGGCCTACAACCGAACCGGCCAGCATGAAACCGAACCACCACCCCAGCGGCGTATGACTCGTCAGCGCGATGCGGGATACCTTCTCCGTCACCGACTTGAAGGTATGCCCCGGCGCGATGACCCGGTATTCTCCGGTGACCGGATCCACCATCGGATTATTAACGGGTGCGTCTTTGGTCGCCATTCGCTCCAAAATCCTCTTAACCGGCCACTGCTTCTGTTCCCTGTACCCGTAACCTCGTTCGCTGCCGGCTACGGGCTACCGGCTAGCTTTGATATTCTCCCAGCGACTTCGCCAGGTCCTCGTTGATGTTCAGAATCCCTGCCACATAGGTCGTGCGCGGCCGGGTGTTGATATCGGCCAGCACTCCGTACGTCCGCTCGTTGGTCTTGATCTTTGCCACCTGGCTGGCCTTGTCATTGATGTTCCCGAAGATGATCGCGTTGGTCGGGCAGGCCTGCTGGCACGCCGTCCGAATCTCCCCATCGTGAATATCCCGGTTCTCCTTGTCCGCTTCGATCTTGACCGCTTCGATCCGCTGCACGCAGTAGTTGCACTTCTCCATTACCCCGCGGCTCCGCACGCTCACATCCGGATTCCGCATCAGCTTCAGGCTCTCCGTCTCGTAATCGGAGTACAGCAGGAAGTTGAACCGCCGCACCTTATACGGACAGTTGTTCGAGCAGTAGCGCGTCCCCACGCAGCGGTTGTAGACCATCATGTTCAGGCCCTCCGGCGTGTGCACCGTGGCACCCACCGGACACACCTGTTCGCACGGCGCGTTCTCGCACTGGTGGCACGTCATCGGCTGGTAGTGCGCCCGCGGCGCCGCCAGATCGCCTTCGTAATACGTATCGATCCGGATCCACTGCATGATGCGGCCGATCTTGGTCTGCGCCCGGCCCACCACCGGAATGTTGTTCTCCGCATAGCAGGCTGCGATGCAGGCATTGCAGCCCACGCACGAATTCAGATCGATCGACATGCCCCAGGCATTCTTGTCGTACCGGTACGCCGGGAACATGGTCTCGTCCGGCGTTGGCGCCCAGTGGGCCACGCCCTCATGCGCAAAATCCGGATCGGACTTGTACTCGGTCAGCGTCGCGTAGCGGATGATCCCGCGATCCAGCGCCTCATTCCCTTCCAGCGAATGCGTCCCGCTGCCGTCGCCGCCGTGCGATACGCTGCGCTGATCGATGTGGTTGCTCTTCGGCGCGCACAGGTCATAGATGCCCCCCGTCCGCTTCAGCGTCGCGCCCATCTGCGCATACGGCGCCTCCGAGGACTGCACCAGATAGCCGTTGTAGCCCACGCCGCCGGCCACGCGTCCCGTCCGGCGCCCCTGCCCCAGCGTCACCACCACCACGCCATCCGACTGCCCCGGCACCGCCAGCGCACCGGCAACGATCTTCCGGCCGCCCACGCTGATCTCCACCGCGTCGTTCTCCTCCAGCCCGTACTTCTCCAGCGTCGCGTAGCTCATCTGCGCCGCGTTGTCCCAGGCCAGGTTCGTCAGCGGCCGCGGAATCTCCTGCATCCAGCCCACATTCGCGAACCGCCCGTCGTATACATGCGGATCGGGCCGGAACAGCAATTCAACTCCGTTCTCCGCCCCAGCCGTGGCTGCCGCCGCGCCCAGCCCGGCCTTTGCCACCACATTCTTCGGCACGAAGGCTGTGCCGGCGATCCACCCATCGTGCAGCGACTTGCGCCAGTTGAACTCTGCATCGCCCTTCGCCAGCGGCCCGCCGTTCTGCATCCAGGTCCCGCGCACCGCGTCATACGCCGATACATCCGGCTGCTCCAGCAGCGACTGCAAAATCTCGTGCGCATTGTGCCCGTCGTACAGCGGAGCGATCATCGGCTGCACAACACTCACCGTGCCGTCGTACGCCCGCGCGTCCGACCACATTTCCAGGTAATGCGCATTGTTGATGTGCCAATGCGCGATTTCGCCCGTCTCATCCACATGGGACCCAAGGTGGACTACCGTCCCCACCTTGCTCATCGCGCTCTCAAACTCCAGATCCGCCGGCGCCCCATAGACGGGATTCGCATTTAGAATCACCAGCCAGTCCACCTTGCCGGCGTTCATGTCCGCAACCAGCGCCTTCAGATCCTCTGTCTGCATCGACGGCATCGGGTTCACCGTGTCGGTGTACACCACCGTCTTGCCCACGTTCCCCAGCTTTTCGTTGATCGCGAACGCCGCCAGATGCACTTCCGGCGGAGCCATCTCGCCCGGAATCACAACGCACTTGCCGCCGTTAGCCTGCAGATCAGCAGCCACCCCGGCCAGATACTTCGCATCGTGATCCGACCAGTTGCCGCTCTGCCCGCCGCCTGCGCCCACTGCGCCGGCGAGCGCCTGCGCAAACGCCGCCATCTGGCTCGGCCGCAACGCCAGCCGATGCTCCGCCTTAAACCCCGTCAGGGTCGTCCCGGTTTCAATCGTGTACAACCGGTTCATCGGATCGTCTTTGCCCTGGAGTTTCCGCTTGCTCGCGTAGTCCTGCGCCAGCCGGTGGAACCCGGGGTGCTGCGCACCGCCCAGGAAATCTGCGTCCAGCGAGACAACCACGTCCGCCTGATCCAGCCGGTACTGCGCATCCACATACTGCCCAAAAGCCTGCTTCGCTGCCGTATAGTGGCTGTCCCGGTTCAGCGGGTCGTACTGGATGAATTTCGCCTGCGGATAATTCTTCTGCCCCTGCTGCCACTGCGCCGCCATCGTCGGCGAGGTCACCGTCGCGCTCAGGAAATACACCCCCTGGCCGCCCGACGATTTCTTGTCCGCCAGCATCGACCGGAACGCCGCCAGAAACTCCGGCCACGACCGCGTCTCACCTCGGTAAAGAATGTGCTGCGAACGGTCCGGATCGTACATATCCAGTAGCGTCGCCTGCGTGATCGGGTCCGAGCCTCCCCGGTTGTACGGATGCTCCGGATTCCCGTCCACCTTGATCGGCCGATACGCAGCACTCTTGATCAGCACCGGCACCGCACCCGTCGTGAAGGGAAACGCGCTCGCAAAATAAACTGGCTTGCCCAGCACCAGATCCGCGGGCTCCTTCACGTATGGCATGATGGCCTCGTCCGGCTGCTTCGTGCAGCCCGCGAGTCCTGCCAGGGCCATCGACGCGCCCATCACCTTCAAAAAGCTGCGCCGCGACACCGGATCGATCCACTCCGAAGCCTGCGAGGGGAATTCCTCGTTCACCAGCGGGGCAAACTCCGGTGCGTCCACCAGCTCATCGACTGACCGCCAGAACTTCTTCCCCTTCTGATTCGCCAGCTTCGCCCGTACCTGCTCGAGCGTCGGCTTCTTCGGCGAACTGGCAATCGTCGCCGCATCGGCATCCTGAGCCCCGCGCTCTGTGCCCTGCGCCCTGGATTGCGGCTCCTCAATCTGCACCAGCGATTGCGTTGCTTCCTCGCTCATCGTTCGTTCTGCACTCCGAGCTCCCGGCTCCGGGCTCTCGGCTGCAACCTGTAACCTGCGCCCTGTAACCTGGCTTTTCATCGGTGGCAAACCTCACAGCTCGTCAACTCACGCGGCGGGCGAATGTCGTAATGCTGAACCAAAAACCTGCCCAGCGCCTCCTGGCTCGTGAACCTCACGTAGTGCATCCCGGCCGGCAGCTTCTCCGGCGCCGAGTCCTCGCTCCCAATCCCGGTTCCAATACCGGCCCCGGCCACCTGCGCCATAACCCCCGTGGGCGGGCGGCTCAGCGCCGCCATCTGGATCCCCCCTGCTCCCGGATTCGTCTCCGTGCAGGTCACACTCCCCGCTGTCGGCGTGCCTTTGGAGATGTCCGCGGCCGCGCACCACACCGGCTTCAACTCCGACGCCCCCTTCCACGCCATGTTGTAGATCTCGCTCGTCGGTCGCAGATTCTTCGCCGGATTTCGGTGGCAATCCAGACACCACTCCATCTGCAGCGAGTTCTGCATGTACATGATGGGCATCTCGTCCACCCGCCCATGACACGACGAGCATCCGATGCCCTTGTTCACATGAATTTCATGGTTGAAGAAAACAAAATCCGGCAGGTCGTGCACCCGCGTCCAGGGAATCGACTCCCCCGTCGCCCAGCTCTCCCGCACCGGTTTCAGCAAATCCGCGTCCGTCCAGATCTGCGCATGGCAGTTCATGCACGTCTTGGTCGGCGGAATTCCCGCGTAGCTCGACTCCTCCACTGATGTATGACAGTACTGGCACTGCAGCCCCAGACCTTCCACGTGATGCTTGTGGCTGAAGGGCACCGGCTGATCCGCCCGCTGGCCCTGTCGCGTCACCCACGGTGACCGCTGCAGTTCATCGAGTGTCAACCCCAGGCTGATGATGATCAGCCCGGTCAAAATCAGGCTCATCCGGGCCAGCGCGTTCGAGCTGCGATCAAAAATCTGCGGCATGAATGCGTCCTGCTTCTCCTAATAAATCTGCCAGGTAAATCGCTAAGAAGTGCGGTCCTGCGGTTGCCGGCGACTTCCCTTTCGTCTCAGAACCGCAACCGCACAGGCAGCGGTCTCAAACGAAAGAGTGCGAGGTGTCTCCGGAGGTGCCTTGCTGCTGATCCAGCGCACAGATGCTCACCGCTCGGGCCGGTCCCTGTGCTCTGGAAGAGGGTTGATTGTGTTTTGGATCACACCCGACTGTGACCTGCATCACAAAAACATTTCGAAAGAAGAACTATAGCGGCTGGCCACGCCGTCTGCAAGCGCGCCGCCGTGAGATGCGAAAAAAATTGCGCTCGCAGTCCGCCGTGCGACAGAGATCGTACCCTTCGGCGATCAGCATGCGAACCCCTGCGCAGACGCTTCCCTCCGCACCAGGCTTCATCGCTGCCCGTTTTTCCTGAGCTTCATCTGTAACCGTCCCGATGCCTAATCGAGCGCCCGCACCCGCCCCGATTGATTCACCTTCCTCGGCGCACTCTGTGGTAACAAAGGGTGCCCCTGTGCTCTGTGCCCGTGCTCTGTGCCCGTGCCCTGCGCCCTGCGCTCTGTGCCCTGTGCCCTGTGGACTGCACCCTGTGCCCTGCACCTCGGCTCCCGGCTCCGCGCATGCTGTACGCTGTCTTCACAATGACCGACGGAAGACGCGCCGTCCGCTACGACGCCCGGCAAGCCTGCTGCGACCTCGCCCTCGCCGACCCCAAACTCGGCGACCTCATCGGCCGCGCCGGACCCTTCACCCTGAAACTCAAGAGCCAGCACTCCCCCTTCGAGGCGCTGCTCGAATCCATCATTTATCAGCAGCTCCACGGCAAGGCCGCCGCGGCCATCCTCAAGCGCCTGCTCACCGCCTTCGGCGATCTTCATCCCGCGCCCGAGCTCCTGCTCCAGACCTCCGACGACCGGCTCCGCGCCTGCGGTCTCTCCGCCTCCAAGACCAAAGCCCTTCGCGATCTCGCCGCGAAAACCATCGACGGCACCGTCCCCACACTCTCTGCCATCCGTCGCATGCCCGACGCGGAAATCATCGAGCGCCTCACCGAAGTCCGCGGCATCGGCCAGTGGACCGTCGAGATGCTCCTCATCTTTCGCCTCGGCCGCCCCGACATCTTCCCCGTCACCGACTACGGCGTCCGCAAAGGCTTCGCCCTCACCTTCAACCGCCTGCCGAAGAGCAAGCCATTCGACGCGACCATGCTGGCCAAACCCGACGCCATGTTGCGCCGCGCGGAAAAATGGCGCCCCTGGCGCTCCGTCGCCAGCTGGTACCTCTGGCGCGCCTGCGACCTCGCCGGCAAAAAAATGGTGCTCCCGGACTGACATGACCCGTTGCGGCCAGCGAGCTGCGGCCCCCCGCAGTGCTCAGGCGCCCGCCAGGGAATGCGTGTTCCCAGCCCAGTCGTCCTTCCCTCTCCCGCGTCCGACAAACGTCGGACATCTGTCAGACACCTGCGAATCCCTGTCCGACGAATGCTGCGCCCGCGTCGGACGCCTCTGCTGAGTCCTGCCACCAGGCCGTCAGACGATCTCTCCGGCGCAGAACGGCCTCGTCGGCCTGCCTGATCGACACCGGGTCTCGCGTCCGTCACTGCCCCAGCAGCCGCACCGCCTCCGCCGCGGAGTGCAGCCACCCCACGCGATGTGCCCAGGTCACGCCCATCGTGAACTGCTCTCGCGGCGCACCCGCCGTGTAAGCCCGCGTGTACGCCGTATCCAGCACCAGATTTGGACGCACCGCCCACGACAATCCCGTCAGCGCCTGCCCAAAGCGATCCTCCGTTCCCGGCTCCGATCCGCCATCGCTCTCCAGCAGCCATCCCAGACCCTTCACCCTCGGCACCGGCACCGCCATCACCAGTCCCGATTCGGTCGCACCGTCGTGTCCTTCCGGTCCACCCGCCAGCAGGCCTGCCAGATTGAAATCAAAATGCACCTGTCGCACATCGCGACTGGCCAGAAACGCCAACTGATGATCCGCGTAGCCCGAGCCGAATCCCTTCGCCGGGTTCGCCGTCGGAATCGTCCCCCCGTAACTCACCGCCATCGCCGGAACCCATCGTCCCTGTTGCTGAAATTCGTACATCACGCTCACCGACTGGTCTGTGATTCCGCCAACCGGGCCTCGGTCTCCGCCGCTCTCGACCAGCCGCATCGGCAGCGACCACGTCACGTCCAGCGATCGCGTGATTCCATACCGCTCCGCCGAAGTCAGCCCGCGCTGCCGCACGCCTCCCCCCAGCTCCATCCAGTGCCAGCCCAGATCGTTCTCCATCACACCGCACTGCGTCGTCTGCGCTCCGGCCGTCCACATCGGCCGGGCCGGCTGCGAAATCACCGCCGCCGCGCACGGATCCTCCGGCGCCCCCGCTGCCTGCTGCACCCGCTCCACCCCCGGCGTCGCGCTGCCCTCACCCGCGCGTGTAGCGGAGCTGGCCGCCGCATCCGCCGTCCTCGTCTCCCGCGACTCGTCCGCCCATGCCTCCAGGCCCGCCGCCAACGCCAGCGCTCCCGCCACCCAGACCACCCGCCATCCGCGTCCCATACCAACTCCTGTGCCGGACCGGCCCGGCCGGTCCCCCACAGGTCCTCATCGGGCAAATATTAGAAATTCCTGATTATCGGACGCTCCCTGTCTCCTGGGCGGACAGCACATCCGACATCGCACCCTGCGCGATCCGTTGCCCTTTCTCAAGAATTCCGCGATCCGCTCCGATAACCCAGTTGTCTGCGCGACCCTCGTGCGAAGTTGCCCCCCGGGTCGCCTGGCGTCAGAAAGGAAGAACTCCATGTCCGTCGCCCGCAACATCCCCATTGCCCGGAAATTCACCATCGCCTTCGGCACGGTCTGTCTGCTCTGCACGGGCCTCGCTGGTTATACCTTTTTCACAATGCGTGGCATTTCGTCTCAGGCGCGGGATCTCGATTCCGACAACATCCCGTCGCTGGTCAATCTCGACAAAATGCGCTACGACGCCAACAACATTCGCAGGGGCGACCTGGCCCTGGTCCTCTGTCAGACCCAGGAGTGCACCAACCGCAGCCGAACGGTGCGTCAGCAGGCCACCGCGGAACTCGCGACGGCGGGTAAAGCCTACGAAGCAGATTTCAGCAATCAGCGGGAGCGCGATCTCTACCAGGAATTCTCCACTTCCATGACCCAATATCTCGAGGTCAGCGATCGCATTGCGAGCGCCGCGGCTGCGGGAAACAGAGAAAAAGCCACGGAGCTGCTGCTTTCGTCTGCAGCGTTCAACTCCCACGCGGCAGCATTGAAGTCCATCGGAGATCTAATGGACTTCAATGCTCACGAAGCGGATACCAATGCCTCCGTCATGGACGCGAGCTCGACCCGCACGATGTGGATTAGTCTCGCCATGACTCTGGTCATTGTCCTGCTCTCCGCCTTCATCGGCGCCCTGCTCAACCGCCTCATTGCGCCCCGTCTCGCGCGTGTGAAGGCCGCCCTCGAGCGCATGGCCCGGAAGGACTTCACCACCAGCGTCACCGTCACCGGTACAGACGAAATCGGCGGCCTCGGCGTAGCCCTCAATACCTGCTCGGACGCCGTCCGCCAGGCGTTGCAGTCAGTCGCTGCCAGCGCCAACACTCTCACCGCCTCCACCGCTCAGATCAGCGGGAGCGCCTCTCAGTCGGCCTCCAATGCCAAAGCCCAGTCCACCAAAACCGGACAAATCGCCGCCGCATCGCAGGAGATGACCGCCACCATCGGCGAAATCAGCCGCAACACCGAGAATGCCGCCAACGCCAGCCGCGAGTCCGCCGAAACCGCACAGCAGGGCGGAGAAGTCATGCACGCCGCCGCCGCCACCATGGAAAAAGTCGCCGCTGCCACCGGCTCCGCCTCCGAGAAAATGTCTTCTCTCGCTCTGCGCTCCGACGAAATCGGCAAGGTCGTCAGCGTCATCCAGGAGATCAGCGAGCAGACCAACCTCCTTGCCCTCAACGCTGCTATCGAGTCCGCCCGTGCCGGCGAGCATGGCCGCGGCTTCGCCGTCGTCGCCGGAGAAGTTCGACGCCTCGCCGAGCGCACCCGCAGTGCCACCGAAGAGATTGCCGCCACCATCCGCACCATGCAGGAGGAGACTCAGGCCACCCTTCAGGTCATGCAGGACAGCAACACCGCCGTCAGCGCCGGCATTGAGGAAACCACCCGCGCCCGCCACAGCCTCGATTCCATCATCGAATCCTCGAAGCAGGTCGAGCAGCAGATCGAGCTCATCGCTTCGGCCGCAACCGAGCAGACCGCCGCCTCGGGCGAGATTTCCCACTCCGCCGAAGAAATCTCCCGCCTCTCCATGGAAAACACCCAGGGCGCTGAAGAAACCGTTGCCGCCCTCAACAGCCTGGCTTCTCTGGCCAGCGATCTGGACCGCGTCATTCTGGAATTCCGTCTCGACGACGGATCCCAGCCTGGCGGAGCCCTGCGCCCCGGTCCCGCTTCCGCTTCGCGGCTCCGGTCGCATTCTGCCCGCGCCTGACCTTCTCCCCTTCTCAGCCCTTAGAGAGCCGATCGCCAACCGCGATCGGCCCTCTTTGCTGGCCTGCAGCCACCTCCACTCAAGCGAACCCACGAACCCGGATCCGCCCGTAAATAAAGAGAGGCCATCGCCGAAGCGATGACCCCTAAGGAGGTAAGCTGTCGTTTGTTTTATTAACTATCTTTCCGTCACTGACCCTGGATATCCTGGGTCGGGACGTATTCGCTCGGCCGCGGCTTCCGGTCCAGCCGGCGCGTGATCGCGCCGCCGAACTGCACCGACTGCAGTTCGTGCCCGCCATTCCTCTCGTCGAACCGCAGAACGACCCGCGAGTCGTAGGGGGAGGGTTCTCCGGGCCCGACAATCCATTGAAACTGCCGCGATGAGGTCAGCGTCCGCAGCGTTACCAGGCTTCTCGACGCGTCGTGGCCAACCTCGTATTGCCCTGCCGGACAAAGCTTGCCATTCACTGTGAAGTCGAACGGCACATCGATCCGTGATTCCGCCATCGCGGGAATCGCGGTCAGAGCCCCTGCCAGCATCACGGCTGAGGCCATCAACATTTTGGGGAGTAGGGACCGCATGAGAACTACCTCCTGACTTCCTGCTCATGCTGCTCCGTCGCTCCAACTCATGTCATCAGGTTTCCGTCCAGATTTCGTCAAGTTTCTCCTGCGGCTCTGCGGCGCTACCTCCTCCTCCTGCGCCTTCGTGAATCCCGTGCGAATCTCCTCGACAGCAGCGCCCCGCTCCGCTTCGCCCAAATGTTCCGCAGCCCGCAGCGCCTGCTCCGTCAAATGTTGCGCCTCCGCCGTCGCTCCCCGTCCCCGCGCATGCCGCGCCGCGTCCGACAACGCCGCGCTGGCCCGCCGCCAGTCGCCGGCCGCTTCGTAGTGCACCGACCGCTCCCGCGCCACCGCCGCCTCCCGCCCCCGGAACAACTCCCCCAGCCGGTCCCCGATCCGCGCATGCCACTGCGCCCGCCGCCCCGCCGCCTGCCGCTGGTACAGCACCTCTCGATACAGCCCGTGCACAAAAACGTAAAACTCCGACCGCGTCCCATCCGGCAGTTCGTCCTGTCCCCCCCGCTCCAGAAAGTGGACGCGCCGCGTCAGCGCATCGCAGGCCTCCTCCACCCGCGCCAGCTCCTCCTCCACGGCCGCCGCCACCGCCCACGACGGAAACGCGATCCCCATCACGCTGCCCGCCCCCAGCATCTTCTGCTCCGCCGCGGTCAGATCTTCCATCTCCACCTCGATCATCTGCGCCAGCCGCTCCGGCACATCCGCCTCCGCCTCCGCCAGTGCGCCGCGCACCCCCCACGCCCCACCGTCGCGCACCAGAAACTGCCGCGCCACCAGATGCTCCTGGATCGCCATCGCAAACAGTGGATTCCCCTCCGACCGTTGGTGCACGAACGCGGCCAGTCCCGCCGGCAACACGTCCTGTTGCAGCTCCTGCCGCAGCAATACCTCAATCTCTGCCCGCCGCAGCGGCCCCACAGCGATCTCCACACACAGCTGCCTTCCCAGCAGGTTCTGCTTCAGCGCTTTCACCGCCGATTCCCCGCCGCGTGCCCTTCCCCCCTCCTCCTGATCTGCCCAGCTCTCCCCCAAATCTCCCCCAGCCATCCCGCGTCCCGTCGCGCCGCGCACGCCGCCCCCGCACGTCGCCACCACCATCAGCTGCGCCGCCGCCCGCCTCCGTGCCAACGCCGACACCAGCTGCAGCGTCGCTTCATCCGCCCACTGCACATCCTCCAGCACCAACACCAGCGGTTTCTCCGCGGACATCGCCTCCAGGGCCGCGCACAAATCCCCCGGCTTCCGCTCCGCCGGCAGCAGCGGCGTCGCATGCATTGCCGGAACCCCGCCCAGTCCCGCCAGCCACGCCGGCGCCAGCCTCGCCAAAGTCGCGCAGGCTGCCTCGCCTTCCCCCCGCAGGCACAACTCGCGCAGCGCTTCGATCACCGGGTAGTACTCATCCCGGCCGCCAAAGCCCTCCACGCACTGCCCGCGCGCCACCTGCGCCGCCCTGCGGCTCCCGCCGTCCCGGCAAAATGCATCCACCAGCGACGTCTTTCCGATCCCTGCTTCCCCCACTACCATCAGAATCTGCCGCTGCCCCCGCGCCGCTGCCGCCAGAGCCGCCTCCAGACGCCCCAGCTCTTCGGTGCGCCCCACGATCTCCCGGACGCGCGCCTCCGCCTCCTGCGTTCCCGCCGCCCCGCCTCGTTCTTCGCTGTCCTCTTCGATCGTCGCCACAAAGCAGTACCCGCGCTTGTTCACGGTCCGGATAAACCGCGGCTGCGCGGCATCGTCGCCCAGCAGTTTGCGCAGCTCCAGCACGTAGGTCCGCAGCACCTGCGGCTGCACATACGTCCTCGGCCACAGCGCATCCAGCAGTTCGTCGTGCGAGATCAGCCGTCCCGGATGCTCCACCAGATAGCGCAGCACGAGAAACGGCTTCGGCGGCAGTGTCACCCGCACACCACCGCGCCACAGACACTCATTGAGCGTGTCCAGCTTGAATCCCGCAAACTGCTTCATCGCGCCGGCTCCCGCCCGGCAATCAGAGGCCCTTGCTTGAGAAGGCAACTCAACGGCCACTGGGCTCGCCGTTGTCGCCGCCTCTGTCTGCCATAGTTTGACTGGGATCACGATCCCTTCGCTTCCACAACCGTCGCCTCCCCCCTGTCCGTCTTCGGACACCGGTGTCCGGACACGACAAGGGCCACTCCCCTCCACACCGAGAATGGATCGATCGGTCCCATGAAGCTCTACGTCCAGCCAGGCGAC
>DASXFH010000035.1:0-3152 GCA_036489655.1 Acidobacteriaceae bacterium
CAGATCGACGAACTGCACGCCCTTGACGACGCGTCCGTCGCGTACATCGAGGCAGGCGATGATACGTTTCGTCAGCATGAGGGGAACTCCAGAAAATTGCGCAGCACCCTCAGGCCGGTCTCTCCGGATTTCTCCGGATGGAACTGCACGCCCATGACGCTACCTTGCTCGACGGCCGCGCTGAACGGTTCGCCATAGGTGGTGACGGCGACGGTGGAGGCGCCGACGGGCGCCCACCAGGAATGGGTGAAGTAGGCGAAGCTGCCGTCATCGATCCCGGCCAACAGCCTGGACTCCGGACGAATCGAAAGCGAATTCCATCCCACGTGAGGGATCTTTTTGCCCGGAGCGAAACGCCGGCAGCTCCCGGGAAGCGCGGCGAGCCCGGCGCATTCCGAAGCCTCCGTGCTGCCGGCAAAGAGCCACTGCAGACCCACGCAGATGCCGAGAAAGGGGACCTGGCGGGCCATGGTCTCGGCGACAGCGGCTTTGATTCCGGTTTCTTCGAGCCGCTGTGTAGCGGAAAAATGCCCGACGCCGGGGAGCACGATTCGCTCGGCACGGCGCAGGTCTTCAGGATCTTCGGTGACGACGACTTCAGCATCCAGAGCCCGGAAGGCCTTCACCACCGAAGTGAGGTTGCCGGCACGGTAATCGATGACCGTCACGCGCATCACAGAAGTCCCTTGGTGCTGGGCAGCATCGCCTTCAGCTGCGGATCGCGCGAGCAGGCAAACCGCAGGGCGCGGGCGAAAGCCTTGAACAGCGCCTCGATCTTGTGGTGGTTGGAACGGCCGTACATCGTCTTCACATGCACATTGGCGCGTGCGCCGCGGGAGAAGCCTTCGAAGAAGTCCTCGACCAGCTCCGACTGCAGGTCGCCGACCAGCCGGGTCTTCACTTTCGTCTCCACAACGTGCGCGGCTCTCCCGCTCAGGTCCACCGCCGCCAGGCCCAGGGTCTCGTCCATGGTCATCAAAAAATAGCCGGCGCGCAGGATGCCGCGCTTGTCACCCAGCGCCTTGTCGAAGGCTTCGCCCAGTGCGATACCGACATCTTCGACCGTGTGGTGCTGGTCCACGTCCAGATCGCCCTGGCAGCGCAGCTCCAGATCGAAGGCGCCGTGGCGGGTGAACAACTCGAGCATGTGGTCGAAGAAACGGATGCCGGTAGAGACGGTGTAGCGTCCGGAGCCCTCAATGGCCAGACGCAAATGGATCTCTGTCTCCGTTGTCTTTCTGTCGATCGATGCAGTTCGCCTGCTCTTCATGGTTCCTTCTCCGTCCAGCCAATTTCGGCGAGCGCGGCCTGCAATTCAGCGATCGCCCGCAGCGTTTGCTCCTGGATCCCCAGCGTGATGCGCACACAGCCGCCGCAACCGGGGTCGGCCGAGCGATCCCGGACCAGAATGCCGCGGCCACGCATCGCCTCGACGAAGGCGCGATGCCTGGGGCCGATGTTCACCAGCACGAAATTCGCCTGCGAAGGCCAGAACGGCAGACCGAAGCGCCGCAGCTCCGATTCAAAGAGAACACGCGACGCGAGAACCTCGCTGACATACCAGCGCAGGTAATCTTCGTCGTCGAGCGCCGCCGCCAGGCAGGTGAGCGCGACGGAATTCACGCTATACGGGGAGATAGCGCGGCGCATCCACTGCATGGCGTCTTCGCCGGCGGCCAGCACGCCGAGGCGCAGGCCCGCCAGGCCGTACGCCTTGGAAAAAGTGCGGGCGACGATCACGTTTGGGAGTCGGCCCACCCGGTCGATCACCGTCTCGCCATAGAAATGGAAGTAGGCCTCATCCACCAGAACGGCCGCCTGCGGTGCTGCTTCAATCACCCGCAGCAGATCCTCGCGCCGCACCGCGTGGCCCGTGGGACTATTGGGATTGGCGATGGCAATCAGTCGCGTCGCCGGCGTGAGGGCGTCGAGAATTGCAGAGAGGGGAAAGCGAAAGCCATCCTCCGCCGGGACGGTGAGGATCCGCGCCGCGGTTCCTGACGCATACACCTCGTACATGGAATAGGTGGGCACAGGGACAATCATTTCGGCGCCGGCGTCGAGGTAGGTCTGGCACAGCACGTGGATCGCCTCATCGACACCGTTCGTCAGCAGCACCTGAGACGGCTGTAGCCCGAGGTGCTCGGCCACACGGCGCTCCACAGGCTCGCGTTCCGGATAGCGCGTGAGATCCCCGCGAGAGATGGCTCCGAGCGCCTCCAGGACGCGGGGTGAACAGGCGAACGTGTTTTCGTTGAAATCCAGACGCAGGCCGCTCCGATCACCCAGCGGGGGGTGATACTCCTTCATGCGGCGCACGGTGGAAGAAGGCTGCGGGCTCTCGATTTTGAGATCAGTCATGCGCGCCCCGCACTCGGATCGCTTCCGCGTGACCCGACAGTCCTTCCGCGTCCGCCAGGCGGATGGCCGCGGGGCCAAGTTGCTGAACACCTTTACTGGAGTACTCCTGCACGGTGATGACCTTGAGAAAATCCATGACGCTGAGACCGCCGCGCGCGCGTGCCTGGCCGCCGGTGGGCAGAGTGTGATTCGGCCCCGACACATAATCGCCCAGCGGCTGCGCCGACCATTGCCCCACGAATACCGATCCGGCGTGACGGACCCACGCCAGATCGGCCTCGCTGTCGATGGTGAGATGTTCCGGGGCGATCTGATTCGTCAGAGCCCGAGCCTGTTCCACAGAGCGCGCAACGATCGCCCATCCGTGCTTCGCCAGCGCCTGCGCGGCGACCTTGTTGCTTTTGGCTCTCGTTTTCGCCTCCGCCATCACAGCTCGGGCAAGGTCGATTCGCGTGGTGATCAGGATCGCCATCGCATCCGGGTCATGCTCCGACTGGGCAACGAGGTCGGCAGCGATCGCCGCGGCGTCGCCCGTCTCGCTGGTGACGACGATCTCCGTGGGACCGGCGAGCATGTCAATGGCGCAATCGAAGGCGACCAGTTTTTTCGCCGCCGTCACCCAGGCATTCCCGGGGCCCACGATCTTGTCCACGCCGGGCAAACTGGCGGTGCCATACGCCAGCGCAGCAATCGCGTGCGCGCCGCCCACCCGGTAAAACTCCGTAATGCCCAGCATGGCCGCTGCCGCCAGCGTTTCTTTGGCGGGATGGGGAGAAACCACAACGATCCGC
>DASXFH010000039.1:0-6403 GCA_036489655.1 Acidobacteriaceae bacterium
ACCAGCATCATGCGATAGTTCTGCAAGGCGGCCTGGTCGCCCAGCGGGCCGTGGCCGGGCACGATCTTCGTTCGCTCGTCCGCCAGGGCCAGAACCTGATCGACGCCGCGGATCATACCGTTGATGGTGCCGCCGCTGGACCGATCGATCAGCGGATACATGCCGTTCCACCACAGGTCCCCCGTGTGGATGACATTGCCCTTCACGAAGTGGATAAAGATGTCGGAATCGGTGTGGGCATCCGGCGTGTGGATCAGGTCCTCCTGATCGTTATTGACCCAGAGAGTCTCCGATTCGGGGAAGGTTTGCTGGGGCAGTCCGGCATCCGGTGCGGCAGGGAAGCGCGCGTTATGGATCTGCATTGTTTGCGGCTTCAGCAGGCGCAGGCGGGTATTGTCCTGGGCGATGATGAAGGCGCCGGCCAGGTGCAGGGCGGCGTTGCCGTCGGTGTGATCGAAGTGCCAGTGGGTATTGATGAGCAACTTGAGCTTATGCGGATCCAGCTTGCCCAGCGCCTCGAGGAGCTTCGGCGTACCGGTGGAAATCTGCGAGTCGATGACCAGCTTGCCGTCGGGGCCGACCTGGCAGACGACATTGCCGCCGACGCCCTGCAGCATAAAGATGGTGTCGGTGAGTTTGGTGGTCCTGATCGTCTCGCTGGCGGCGGCGGTGCGCAGCTCCTGGACTATGTTGGGATCGGGCTGGACGGCGGGATTCGAATTCGCCGGCGCCACGTTTTGCGCGGAGGGCTGCGGCTGCTGTCCGGGAGCGGCGGGTGGGGTTGCAGGATTTTGCGCGGGCACATTCTGAGCCTGCAGATCGCCGCGCGCCAGCCAGGCGCCGGCGGTAGCCATGCCGGACTTGAGGAGAAAATCGCGGCGCGATCGCATGGCCCTCAGAGAATCCCAGGAGGAAGGTTAAGGCCGCCCAGCAGGCCCTGCATGCTGGACTTCATGATTTCGTCGGCGCGGCGGCCTGCTTCGTTCACGGCGGCAGCCACCAGGTCTTCGAGCATTTCGACATCCGCGCTGGCCCCGGTGAGGCTGGAGACCGCGGCCGGATCGATGGTGATCTTCAGCACTTCCTTCCTGCCGTTCATTTTGACGGAGACGGCGCCGCCGCCGGAGGAAGCCTCCACGACGGTGGCGGCCAGTTTCTGCTGGATCTGCTCCTGCATCTGCTTCGCCTGACCCAGCATTTCCTGAAGTTTGAGTGGGTTCAGCATCATTCCTTCGTTCATTCTCTTTCTGTTGGACGCTTCCTGGGGGAAGCGTTCTGCCTTCAGTGTGTTTCCCGCAGATCGAATACGCTGCGAATCTCAGCCTTGAACAGCTCCTGGGTCCTGCGGACGAGCGGATTTTCCAGTGCCGCCGCCTGGGCACTCCCGCTGAGCGGCGCGCTTTCCCGTGCTGGTCCCGTGGTGGCCCCGTTCCCGTTTTCTCCAGGCACAAACGCGATCTTCTGCGTGGCGCCCAGGTCCCGCATGGCTTTGCGGCAGAGATCCTCTGCTTCTTTGTTCACGGTGAGGGAGAGCATGGTCTTGCGAACGGCCAGCTCCACCTGAATGCTGTTACCCTGCTCGGTCCATTTGCCCTGGTGGATCAGATTGGCGGCGGTTTCGTGGCCGGCCCTGGCCAGTGCCGCGCACACGGCCTCGCGAATGCGGTCCAGGCTGGGCGCTTCGGCGCTCCCGGCCTCGGCCAGAGCGAGCGAGCCGTCGGTCGCTCCCGGCAAAAGCTCGGCCACGCCGACCGCGGCGACGGGCTTGCTCTCGAAAGAAGGCGGCGCGGCATCGGCGGCGCGGCTGGCGGCTTCAAAAGGGGAGAGTGCGCGCGGTGCCGAAGTCGATTCTTCACCGGCGCTGCCCACGATCTTGCGGCTGCGGTCCGCCTCAAAGGGCGATGGCCGGGGTGCGGGCGCAGAACGTTCCGGTGCGGCGCTGGTCCGCGCCGGGGCTGGCGCTGCGGATCGAGGGGCTGCCGCCACGTTGCGGGATCCGCCGCCGGACGGGGCGCTGGACGCTCCGCCGCCGGGCAACTGGCTCAGCAGCTCTTCAACCGGAAGGAGGCGCTGCAGGTGGACCAGCTTGACGAGGCCCAGCTCCAGATGGAAGCGCTGCTCCTGCCGGTAGTTCAGCTCGTCGAAGGTGCGCAGCATGATCTGCAGGAAGCGGGTGAGGTCTTCCTCGGAGAAGAGCATCGCGGAGCGGCTCGCGCGGGCGCGCTCGTCGGCGGAAATCTGCAGCAGGTCGGTATTTTCACCGCCGATGCGCGCCATGAGCGCGTTGCGCAGGTAGCGCACGAACTGCCGGGCCAGGGCGGCGGGGCTGTTGCCAGCGTTGAGCAGGGTATTCAGCTCGGCGATGACGGCCGCGGTCTGCCCGGCGCCGATCGCTTCCAGCAGATGCTCGAAGACGGTGTTGGGGACCGAGCCCATCAGCTCGCGGATCTGATCGGCAACCAGGTGCGCTTTGCCGCTGACCAGCGGAGCGGACGCGATGGCCTGGTCCATGATGGAGAGCGCATCGCGCATGGAGCCGTCGCCGGCCTCGGCCAGCAGGGCGAGCGCGGCGTCGTCGGTCTCGATGTCTTCCTGTGTGGCGATGGTCTGCAGCTGCGTCAGGATGTCGTCGAATTTGACGGCGTGAAAGCTGAAATGCTGGCAGCGCGAGCGAATGGTCTGTGGAATGTCCTCCGGCTGCGTCGTCGCCATCATGAAGATGACGTGGTCGGGCGGCTCCTCGAGGGTCTTGAGCAGGGCGTTGAAAGCGGCGTCGGTGATCTGGTGCGCTTCGTCGAGGATCCAGATCTTGAACTTGTCGCGTGCCGGACGGTAACGGGCGGCCTCGCGCAGCTCGCGCACCTCATCGATGCCGCGGTTCGTGGCGGCGTCGATTTCGAGGACATCGACGGAGTTACCCGCGCGAATTTCCTGGCACGAGTCGCAGACGCCGCAGGGCTCCAGAGTCGGCCGCTCGGGCGTGCCGGAGGGCGTACGGCAGTTCAGCGCCTGGGCCAGGATGCGGGCAATCGTGGTTTTGCCGATGCCGCGGTGGCCGGAGAAGATGTAGCCGTGAGCGACGCGGCCCTGCTCCAGCGCGTTCAGCAGAGTGCGGGTCACGTGCTCCTGCCCAGCCACGTCGGCAAAGCGCTGCGGACGATATTTCCGGGCGAGAACCTGGTAAGCCATCGAATGCTGATTGTAACGCGCTGAGCAGGGTGGAAGACTCGCCCCTTTGAGACGGCCGACGGATCCTCATGCTACGATGCGGCCACTTCAATGCTTCCAGGGAGTTGGCCTTTGAACGCACGCGTTCCCACCCGACCGTTTGCCCTGCTTGTCACTGTGATGTCGGCTGCGCTGATGGTTAGCGCCGGCAATGCCCAGACCCAGCCGCAGTATCCGAATTACCCCAGCGAGACGCCGGAGCACTTCGCGGAGCCAACCTACGGGATGGATTACACCCGCCAGGACGTGATGATCCCCATGCGCGACGGCGTCAAACTGCACACGGTGATCCTGATCCCAAAGGGTGCGAAGGATGCCCCGATGCTGCTGACGCGGACGCCCTACAACGCCACGGCGCTCACTTCAAATGAGCCGAGCACCCACATGGCCAGCAGCCTGTGGGGCTATGACAACGCCACGGAAACGATTATCCAGGGTGGGTACATCCGCGTGGTGCAGGATATTCGCGGCAAATACGGCAGCGAAGGCGACTATGTGATGAACCGGCCCCTCCACGGAGCGCTGAATCCCACGCCGGTGGACGAATCGACCGACACGTACGACACCATCGACTGGCTGGTGAAGCATCTGCCGGAGAGCAACGGTAAGGTCGGCATCCTGGGGATCTCCTACGACGGATTCCTGTCGCTGACGCCGCTGGTCCATCCGCATCCGGCGCTCAAGGTGGTGGTGCCGATGAATCCCATGGTGGACGGGTGGCGCGGCGATGACTGGTTCCACAACGGGGCCTTCCGCGAACAGAACATGCCCTACATCTACGAACAGACGGCTACGCGCGACAACAGCGCCCACTGGCTGACCCAGTACTACGACGACTACGACACCTACATGAAGGCGGGCTCGGCGGGTGAACTGGGCAAAGAGCGGGGCATGGACCAGATCGGCTTCTGGCGGAAGCTGGTGGCGCATCCGGCCTACGACGAATTCTGGCAGGACCAGGCCATGGATCGTCGGCTGGCCGCCCAGCCCCTCACGGTTCCCACCATGCTGGTGGACAGCCTCTGGGATCAGGAGGACATCTATGGTGCGCTGGCCGTGTATCGCGCGCTGGAGCCGAAGGATCCCGATCACAAGCTGCTGTATCTGGTCATCGGTCCCTGGCATCACGGGCAGGAAATCGAGAACGCCTCGTCGCTGGGTGCGATCCCGTTCCGCAGCGACACGGGGCTCTATTTCCGGGAGCACATCCTCGCGCCCTTCCTCGCGCATTATCTGAAAGACGATGCGCCGCCGATGCAGGTATCTCCGGTGACAGCCTATGAGACCGGCGCGGATCGCTGGGAGCATCTTGAGGCGTGGCCCTCAGGCTGCGCCGATGGGTGCCGGCCGAAGGCAACGGCGCTGTATCTGCACGCGGATGGCGGGCTGTCGATCACGGCACCATCCGGCGGCGAAGGCTACGACGAGTACATCTCCGATCCGGCGAAGCCGGTTCCGTATCGCGTGCGGCCCAGCCAGCCCGTTGGATACGTGCCGCCGCTCACCTGGGTGCAGTGGCTGGTGGACGATCAGCGGCCGTTTTCCGGACGCACGGATGTTGTGACCTTCACCTCAGAGCCGCTCACGCAGCCGCTGAAGATCAGCGGCGCGCCCATTGCGCACCTGATGGCCTCGACCACCGGAACCGACGCGGACTGGGTGGTGAAGCTGATCGACGTCTACCCGGATGAAGTGGCGGGCGATGCGCCCCTGGGCGGCTATCAGCTGCCCATCTCCATGGACATCCTCCGCGGACGCTACCGCAAAAGCCTGTCGCAGCCGGAGGCGATCACGCCGAACCAGCCGCTGCTGTATCAGTTCGCGCTGCCGGCCGCGAACCACGTTTTCCTGCCCGGGCACCGGATCATGGTGCAGGTGCAGTCCAGCTGGTTCCCGCTCTACGACCGCAATCCGCAGACCTTTGTGCCGAACATCTTCTTTGCCAGGCCTTCGGACTATAAGAAGGCGACGATGCGGGTTTATCACGATGCCGGGGACGCGACGTATGTGGATCTGCCCGTGGTGCCCGCGGATACGGCGCAGGAGTGACCTGAAATCCGGAGGGCGTCGGACAACTTATTTCGCAGTGGGGCTCACCAGATGGGCAAGTCCCACCGCCGTCGCGAATGCGATGAGTCCCTGATCGAAGGTGACGAGGCGGCCCTTGTGGTGCAGGGTCAGAGCGAGCAGGTAAGCATCCGTAATCTGCTGGTGCCCTCTCAGGTGGCTGCGCCATCGACCCAGGGCGGTTACGCTGAGATCGTCAGGCCAGAACTCGTGGCGCGGGTGTTGCAGGTTCTCCGTAAGGACTTCCAGCGCCAGCGCCGCTGAAACCGGGCTGGCCGACGCCGATGGATGCGACAGGAGCCGCACCAACCCGGCCTGCGTGAAGGGACAGGTCGCCCAACCATGACGCGAATTCCGCGCGAACCATTCCTGGGCTTCAACGTGCCCGGCAAAATTTTCCGACAGGAGGGCGCAAAGCACGTTCACATCGAGCAACGTGACTGCCATCAGCGAACCTTGTGCAGATCCTGCTCGCTGTCCAGCTTGCGAACCAGCTCCGCAGAGATAAGACGCCCATCGGAGCGGCTGAAGACTTTGAGTCCATTTTTCCTGTGAGTGGGCGCCGGCCGGGAGATGCCCCGCCGGATAAGGTCGGTTGCCGCCTTGCCGAGCGAGATGTCGCGCTGGGCGGCGTACTGCTTTACCTCTTTGAGGACGTCGTCGTCGATGGCGAGGGTGGTGCGCATTTCACTATGATGATGCTGGAGAAGTTGTCTGATGTCAATCAACCATTTATGACATCAAATCGCGAAAATGATGCGCAGTTGCTTTATCGCCTCGCCACCGGGGACGATCGGGCCGGAATCCGGGACCTGATTGACGCCTCCGTCCGCGGCCTGGGGCCGCAGGCATACTCGGCGTCACAGATCCAGCAGGCGCTGGGCACGTGGCTGGGTCTGGATACCCAGCTCATCGCCGACCAGACGTATTTCGTGGTCGAGCTGGCGAATGAACCGGGAACTCTGGTCGCCTGCGGCGGCTGGTCGCGTCGGAAGACGCCGTTCGGCGCCGATGCGCGCCCCGGACGCGACAACGCCCTGCTGGATCCAAAGACCGATGCCGCGAAGATTCGGGCCTTCTTTGTGCATCCGGATTGGGCGCGGCAGGG
>DASXFH010000056.1:0-4933 GCA_036489655.1 Acidobacteriaceae bacterium
AAGGCGGGACCGGCGGGACAGGATGCGGCAAGGATGCGGTCGCGGTTGCCAACGATGAGCTCTGTGTTGGTGCCGATGTCCATGATGGCGACGCGGCGCGTCTCGTGGGCCAGATCGACAGCGAGCATGGCGGCGGCGGCATCGGCGCCCACGTGACCGCTGACGATGGGGGCGCCGTAGACGCGAGCGCGGGGGTGAATCGGCAGCAGGCTGCGGAGGCCGGACTGGGTGAGGCTGGTGGTTGCGCGCTTTCCTGCCTCCAATTCGATTTCGGTGATGGAGCGATAGGGGCTCTGTCCAATGGAGTGGACGGACTGGCGGAAGAAGAGATCCCGCATGGTGGAGTTGCCGACGAGGACCAGCTCGTAGATGGTCTTCGGATCGACGGGGAATTTTTCGATGGCGTGCGAGAGATAGCCGGCGAGCGTGCGCAGCAGCAGGCGGCCGGGATGGTCGGTGTCATAGGCGATGCGCGCCATGACTTCCGCGCCGCCGAAGCGCTGCGGATTCTCAAAGGAGGTGTCGGCGAGGAACTCGCCGGTCTCGAGATCGAAGAGGCGAAGGACGACGGTGGTGGTGCCGAGGTCCATGGCGAGACCGTGGATGGGGCCGGTGGAGCGCTCGACGTCGATGCCATCGATGAGGATGCGATCGCCGTCTCGGGTGACGGCGGGATCGAGAGACAGAGGACGGTCGGCGAATCCCACGGCGTGGCGCTCGATGCGCATGGTGCCGCGGCGCATGGTGTGGCAGCGGATGTGACCGGTATCTGCGACGACGCGCGTCTGGCAGGAGAGGCGGAAGTTTCCCTTGAGGTGGCGCTCGGGATCGGCGTGCGGCGAGAGCGCCTCGAGGCCTTCGAGCACTTCGACTATGCACTCGCGGCATTTGCCCTGCTTGCGGCAGGAGGTGGGCACGTCAATGCCCAGCGCTTCGGCGTGATCGAAGAGCGACCATCCTTCGCGCGCTTCGATGCTTTGCCCGTCGATGGTGAGGGTCACCGCCATGTCAGGAAGTCTCCGGCCATCCTTTCGCTTCGAGTTCGGCCTTCAGGGCCTCGGCGACGGTGCGCGCGGACCCCGGACGCTCGGCCTCGTCGCTCCATTGCCACTGGGCCAGATAGTCGTGGGCTGCCTGCAGACCGCGCTTAGCGGCGAGGATGTCGATCTGGCGCAGGAAGCGACCGTCCAGTTCCAGTGTGACGTCGTCTTCGTCGTCTTCGGCGCGGATCTGCGTGGGGATTTCCTGCCAGTAGAGGATTTTGTAGGTCGCCACGTTGGACTCCTGCTCAGGCTGCCTCGACGAGCCGCAAAAATAAATCCACGGCGGCGGAGGCGTTGGCGCCGTAACCGTCGGCGCCGATCTCGTCGGCAAACATCTGGCTGATGGGCGCGCCGCCGACGGCCATCCTGATGTGCGTGAGGCCGGCGGCCTGAAATCCATCGATGACGGTTTTCATATACGTCATGGTGGTGGTGAGCAGCGCGCTCATGCCGATGATGTTGGGCTGGCACTTCTCGGCGGCAGCCATAAATTTTTCGACGCTCTGATCGACGCCTATGTCGTGGACCTCGAAGCCGGCGCCTTCTGCCATCATGGCGACCAGATTCTTGCCGATGTCGTGGAGGTCGCCGCGGACTGTGCCCATGAGCAGCACGCCTCTCGGCCGGCTGGCGCTTTCCTTCGAGGTGAGGAGCGGTTTGAGAACGGACATACCGGCTTTCATGGCGCGGGCGGCAATGAGAACTTCGGGGACGTAGAGGACGTTGTGCTTGAAGTCTTCGCCGACAACGCTCATGCCCGCGATCAGCCCATCGTTCAGAACCTCCTGCGCGGAGCGGCCTTCGGCGAGGGCTTCTTTTGTCAGCCGCTCGACCTCAGCGGCGTTTCCCTCGTAGAGAAACTGGTTCATACGGGCGTAATCGGGCATCGTTTCCTCAGCGGGCGCCAGCCAGGGTGGCGGAGCGCTTCGCGTTGAATTCGTTCAGGGCCTCGAGCATGGCCAAGATGTTCTCCTTCGGCATGCCGGGGCTGGTGCCGCCGCCGACCGAGAGGATGATGCCCTCGCCGCCGGAGCCTTCGAGTACCTCGAGGGTTTCGTCACGGACTTCTTCGGGCGTGCCGCGCACACCGATTTCCAGTGGGTTGACATTGCCCATGAGGCACATGCGATGGCCGACGCGGCGCCTGACTTCTGTGATGTGCCGCTGCTTGCCCCAGTTGAGAACGTTGAAGCCGGTGTCCGGCAGGTGATCGAGGCAGGCATCGACTTCGGCGTCGTTGTGGTAGACCTTCACCCATTCTTTGGGAAACGCGTCGCAGATGCGGTTGAGGTAGGGGTGCGCGAATTCGAGGTAATGCTCTTCGTTGATGAAGCCGACGATGTCGTCGAGGATGAAAATGCTCTCGACGGAGTCGCCCATGACTTTCTGCTGGGCTTTGAGCCAGTCAATGATCATGCGGGTACAGAGATCGATCAGTTTGTGCGCGCCTTCGGGGTTCTCAACCAGGTCGATCATGAAACTGGTGGTGCCGCGGACGAATCCCGCGGTGCAGAGCGGGCCGCGCGCGGTGACCATGGGCAGAATGTAACCGGCATCGAGGATGCGCTGACGGGCCATTTTGATGCGGTGCAGGGTGAGTCCGGCAAAGCCGTCAGCCTCGACTTCATAATCCGGGAACTGGTCCATGTCTTCGAGGCGATGGAGGGTGTGGTACTCGCTGGGGGTGTTGTCCTGCCAGAACTTGATCTTCGCGCCGAGGACCGAGGGCTCGGCAGCCATGCCGTACTCCATCCACCAGGAGGGGATGAAGATGATGTCGGGAAATTCGCGCATGATTTTGAGGTTCGACTGGAACCATAGCTCGGGATCGAGAAAATAGTCGAGGTGGCTGATGCCGAGGTGGCCGGGAATCCAGGGGCTGTCGACGATCAGCGCCATGGGGATTTTGTCCATATGCTCGCGGCGGGCCGCTCGCTTGAAGATTTCCCATTGTTGTGGCAGCATACTTTTCCACTCCCGAGGCGACGATGCCGGTGCGGCCCATTCTTGCACAGATCACATGGCGGCGCGTGGCCCAGCCGTTTCTCCGGGGACCGCGGATATTGTTGTACCACACAACAAATACGCTGCGCTGTCCTTCAGGGAAACGGAGAATTGCGGTCCATTATCGCAGCCGGGGGTACGGCGGCAAAGGAGCTTTGTCCGCCGAGACGGTTCGCGACCTCATCGGAACCGCACCGACGGCCCTTCCGTACACTGTGCGCATGGCAGTTCCGGCACGACCTGAGGGCTCCCTTGCCTCTGAGCGAAGGACAACCGCGATTCTTCTGCTGCTGGCCGCGCTGACGGTGGCCTTCCATTTTGCTATCGGGAACCGCTACGGATTTCACCGCGACGAGCTGCAGTTCCTCTTCGACGCGCGGCATCTGGCGTGGGGGTATGTGGCGTATCCGCCGCTCACGTCGTTCCTGGGACGGATTGCGATTGCGCTGTTTGGTATTACCCCGGCGGTCTTTCGCCTGCCGGCATCGATTGCCGACGCGGCCTCTCTGGTTTTGATCGCGCTGCTGGCGCGGCAGTTCGGCGGCCGGCGAGGGGCACAGATCATTGCCCTGCTGGCTGGACTGGCGGTCCTGTTGGTGACAGGTGCGCTCATGCAGTATGTCTCGTTCGACTATCTGGCGTGGACGCTGGTGGCTTTCTTCACGGCGATGGTGCTGCGGACGGAGAATCCGCGGTGGTGGCTGGCCGTGGGCGCCGCGGTGGGACTGGGGATTCTGTCGAAGTACAGCATCGCGTTTCCGGTTGTGAGCCTGATCGCGGGGCTGGCGCTGCTGCCTTCGCAGCGGCATCATCTGCGCAGCCGCTGGCTCTGGTATGGGGCGGCGCTGGCGCTGGTGATTGCCACTCCGCATCTGGTGTGGGAGGCGCACCGGGGATTCATCACTGTGCAGATGGAGCGGTTTGTGCACGCCCGCGATGTGGGCGAGGGGCGCGCGGCAGGCTACTGGACCGATCAGCTGAAGTTCATGGCGCTGGGGCTGCCGATTGCCGTGGCCGGGTTGTGGTGGCTGCTGCGCAGCGCACGGTTCCGGCTGCTGGCGTTTTTCTATCTCGGACCGCTAATCCTCTTCGCGCTGGCCAAAGGGCGCGGCTACTATCTGCTCGCCGGCTATGTGCCGCTGTATGCAGCGGGCGCCGTGTGGTGGGAGGCATTTCTGGGGCGCAGGGGCCGGGCGGTGCGGACCACGGTCTGGACGGTGCTGACGGTGGCGCTGCTGCTCGACGCGGTGGGTTATGCGCGGGCGATGCTGCCGGTGGCACACCTGGGCTCGCCTCTCTTTTATAAAGAAATGAAATTCAGCAGCGATCTCGCCGATGAGATTGGGTGGCCGGAGCTGGTGGCCGACGTGGCCGGGGTATGGAATCAGCTTCCGACGGAGGATCGGGGGCGTGCCGCGATTCTGGCAGGCAATTACGGCGAGGCCGGTGCGCTGTCGCTGTATGGGCCGAAGTACGGATTGCGGGAGCCGATCAGCGCGGCGAATTCGTTTTACAACCGTGGCTACGGTTCCCCGCCGCCGGAAGTCGTGGTGACGGTCGGATTCAGCCAGCAGAGTTTGGCGCAGCTTTTCGCGACGTGCTTGGCGGCCGGGCGCCTGCACATTCCGTATGGCGTGCGGAATGAGGAGTCAGAGTACCATCCGGATTTGTTTGTCTGCCGGAATCCGAAAGAGAGCTGGCAGCAGATGTGGCCGCGGATGCACAACTTTCAGTAATGGTGTTGCCGGCGGGTATGGCCGACGGGACGTCTGAGGTTCAGGTTTGGAGCCGGGGTAAGAGACACTGGAGACATGAGCACTCAACCGGAACCCTGGCTGCGGGGAACGCACGCCGACCTTCCTGCTGCGATTCGCGCGGTTGTTCAC
>DASXFH010000085.1:0-12655 GCA_036489655.1 Acidobacteriaceae bacterium
CGTCTTCCTGCCCGTGGTGTCGCTCTCCGGCGTCAGCAAATATCTCTTCACTCCTCTGGCTCTGGGCGTAGTGCTTTCCATGTTCGCCTCCTACGCCTTCGCCATGACCGTCATCCCGCTTTTCTGCGCCATGTTCCTCAAGCCGCACGCCCACGCGGCCCATCCCGCAGACGAGGGAACTGCCGGGCATCCTGAGCCGCCGCGCCGGCGCCGTATCGGCCTCCAGCCCATCGTCGACCGATTCAACTTTCACTTCCAGCGCATGGTCGACTGGTACGAGGGGCTCGTGCGCCGCACCCTGCAGCGCCCCCTGTTCTGGACCGGCGCCATCCTCGGCGGTGTCGCAGCCCTGCTCCTCGCGACGTTCCCCTTCCTCGGACGCTCCTACTTTCCCCGCACCGATCCCGGTCAGTTCGTCATCAACGTCCGCATGCCCAGCGGCACCCGCCTCGGGGTCAGCAACCAGTACATCGCCAAAGTCGAGAACATCATTCGCCAGACGGTGAAGCCCTCTGACCTCGACATGATCGTCTCCAACATCGGCGTCTATCCCGACCTTTCCGCCATCTTCACCTCAAACGCTTCCATGGACACCGCCTTCGTCCAGACCAGCCTCAAAGAGGGCCACTCCGTCGGCAGCTACGCCTACATGCGCCGGGTTCGCGAAAAGCTTTCCCGCGAGATGCCGGAGCTCACCACCTACTTCCAGGCCGGCGGCCTCATCGACGGCGTCATCAATCAGGGTTTGCCCGCGCCCATCGACGTCCAGGTCGGCTTCTCCACCAATATGCAGGGCGCCTACGACCTGACCGAGCAGTTGGCTGCCAAAATCCGCACCTTCCCCAACGTCAACAGCACTTACATCCCGCAGGACATCAACTACCCGGGCATCGCCCTCAACATCGACCGCGAAAAGGCCAGCCTCATCGGCCTCTCCGCCAAAGACATCGTCGACAACGTCATCACCGCCATGACCTCCGACGGCATGGTCGCTCCCAGCTACTGGATCGATCCCAAAACCGGCAACAACTACATGGTCACCGTGCAGTATGCCAATCGCTGGATCCAGCACATGTCCATGCAGGACTTTGAGAATATCCCCCTGCGCGGCACCCACCCGCCCGGCTTCAGTCCCATCGATGAAGCCCGCTCCGCCGGCGACATGCCCGCTCCCCTCGGTGCCGGCGATCACCGCACCGGTTACACCCCCCTCAGTTCGGTGGCTGACATCAAGCTCATCAATACGCCGACTGAGGTGGATCACTACCAGATCCGCCGCGTCTTCGACATTTATGTCGCCACCAAAGGCGAAGCCCTGGGGCAAACCGGCGCCCGCATCACCAGCCTCCTTGCCCACACGCCTCACGACCGCAACACCCGCCTCACCATGCGCGGCGCCGTGGTCAGTATGAACCAGTCCTTCCACGACTTCGGCTTCGGCCTGCTTCTCGCCGTCGCCCTCGTCTACCTGGTCCTCATGGCCCAGTTCACCTCCTTTGCCGATCCATTCATCATCCTCATGGCCATCCCGCCCGGCATCGCCGGCGTGGTCGCCTTCCTCCTCATCACCGGCAGCACCCTCAACATCATGTCGCTGATGGGCACCATCATGATGACCGGCATCGTCGTCTCCAACAGCATCCTCATCGTGGACTTCTCCAACATCCTCCACGGTCAGGGCCTGCCTCTTCTTGAAGCCACGGTCGAAGCCTGCAAAATGCGTATCCGTCCCATCCTCATGACCTCCATGGCGACTCTCCTCGGCATGATCCCCATGGCCATCGGTGCTGAAGCCGGCAGCGAGCAGTACGCGCCGCTGGCCCGTGCCATCATCGGCGGCCTCGGCGTCTCCGTCGTCCTCACCATGTTCCTCGTCCCCGCCGTCTACCTCATCATTCACGGAGCGCAGGAACGCCGCGCCAACGCACGCATGGGAGCCGAAGCATGAGGAAAGAGTTCAGGCAACCGACAATTCGCGATATCGACCTGTTCAAGCAGCAGACGATCTGCGATATCGGCCTGTCAAAGCAATCGACAATTCGCGATATCGACCTGTTGAGCCGCTCATCGTGGGTCCCGCGCCAGCGGGACTGCGGAGAAAGCCACGGGCTTCAGCCCGTGGATAAGGCCTCCAAAGAAAAGGGCGGCTTCAGCCGCGGGCATTTCCACGCAGCATGGCTCCTGCCCTCCCGGAGAGGATCGCGATACACCCGGGTCTCACTCACCAGGCTGATCTTCCCAGCTCGCGCTGTGAAGACGTTCCTCACCCTCGTGCTGCTCTCCGGCGGAGCCCTCTCCGCCCAATCCACCCTCCCCGCCGCTCCAGGGCCCCAGCTGCTCTCTTCGCTGCAGCAACCGGCGGCCATGTCGTCACCGGCCACCACGCCCGCCAGTCCCGGCCAGCCCACCCTCACCCGTATTCAGGCCGAGCAGCTGGCTCTGCGCAACAACCCCCGCATCAGCGTCGGCAGGCTGGAAGCCCTCGCCGAGCACCAGGTCTATCGCCAGGCCAAATCCGCGGAGCTCCCCACAGCCACCGCCGCCATCACCGCAGAGGACGCCGAAGAGGCCAGCCGCATCAGCGCCGGCTCTCTCACCTCTTCGCGCTTGCTCGAGCACATCGGTGCCGGCGCCAACGTCACTCAGCTCATCTACGACTTCGGCCATACCCATAATCTGGTCCTCTCTCGCAAGCTGGCCGAGAAGGCCTCCAACGCCAGCGCCCAGGCCACAGCGGAAGAGATCATCCTCGCCACCGACCAGGCTTTCTATAACGCCCTCACCGCCCAGGCCGAGCTGGACGTCGCCAAACAGACCGTCTCCACCCGCCAGACCACCGATACCCAGGTCGGGCAGATGACAAAGAACAAACTCAAATCCACCCTCGACCTCAGCTTCGCCGACGTCGATCTCTCCCAGGCCAAACTCCTCCAGCTCGACGCACAGAACAACACCGACTCCGCCATGGCTGTCCTCGATGCCATCCTCGGCCTCGACCACAACGTCCAGTACCGGCTCGTCGAGGGAACTGCCTCGCCCCAGCCGCCGCCTCCGGCAGCCGAGCCGCTCATTCAGGAGGCCCTCAGCCAGCGGCCAGATCTCCAGGCCCTCACCCTCGACACCCAGTCCGCGCAAAAGTTTGCGCGCTCGCAGTGGGATCAGCTCCTGCCCTCCATCTCCGCGGCTGGGACCGTCGGGACCATACCCGTCCACCCCGGCGCCTACTACACCACCAACTGGTGGGGCGGCGTCGGCGGCAATATCGACATTCCCGTCTTCAATGGATTTCTCTACACCTCGCAGGCAAGGGAAGCCCGCTATCGTGCCCAGGCTGCCTCGGAGAACGCTCGCGATCTCCGTGACAGCATCGTGCGCGATGTTCGCACCGCCTGGCTCCAGGCGAATATGAGCTGGCAGCGTACCGCGGTCACCGCCCAGCTCGTCCAGCAGGCCGATCTCGCTATGAGTCTCGCGCAAACCCGCTACAAGCTCGGCCTCAGCTCTATCGTCGAGCTCAGCCAGGCCCAGCTCCAGCAAACAAGCGCGCAGATCCAGGACACCAGCGCCCGCTACCAGTACCGCCTCGCCCTCTCCACCCTCAACTACGAAACCGGTGCCACGCCCTAAGGGCAGGGAATTGGCAACAGGCAATAGAAAAACGGCAGGATCTCTCCTGCCGTCCAGGCTTCAACCTCGACCTGTTGCCTGTTCCCTGCCTCTAGGGCGCTCCCGACCCCACCGACCGGCTCTCGATCTGGTAATTCAGGCCGCCCACCGATTGCCCCGGATACTGCGAGTTCACCCGCATATCCACAATGTTGCCCTGCATCTCCGGCGTCGCGCTCACCACATCGGTGTCCGTGCGAATCACCGTCAGGTACGGGCTGTTTTGCGACGACACATACACCTTGCCGATCGGATAGTTGTAGACCGAGGCAATCGCATGCGGATTCGCCGCCAGCGGAATCTTCTGTTCCACCGTGTAGTTCTTCAGGTTCACCACCCAGACACTCCCCGGCGTTCCTACGCTGCCGTCTGCCGCAATCGTGCCCTGATTGGCTACATACACGCGGCTGCCGTCCTGCAGGACCGAAACCTCCACCGGATGCAGCCCCACCGGCACCGTCTTCAGCACCGTTCCAAAGGTCGAGCTGTCATTCCCAAACGGGTCCAGGCTTACATCGATAATGCTGATGGTGTTCGAGTCGTAGTTCGCCGTCACCAGCACCTGTCCCTGCTGGTAGTAATCCGCGTACACCGGTCCCGCCCCCACCGTAAGCGACGGATGCGCGGCATCGATCGCATTCAGCTGCGAATTGATCACCGTCACCGTTCCGCTCCCGCGATTCACGATGAATGTGCGCTGCCCGTCCGGCGTCATGAACCCATACACGGGACACTTGCCCAGCGGCAGTGTCGCCGATATCGAATTCGTCGTCGTTTCGATCGCGTCGGCTTCGCCGTTCACCGCCGCGGCTGTCGGATTAGCGGCACAGGTTCCCCATGCCAGCGCACCGCCCGCCCCGGAGTTCCCCTGGCTGATCGCGTAAAGCCGCTCCGCCGTGCTGAAGCCGGTCAGGTTGATCAGCGACGGCGCCACCGGAATCTCCTGTTGCAGCGCCTCCGGCGAGCCCTTCATCTGCGCCACAAAGTTGTTGCATGTCGCGCCCCCATTCGGGCAAACGCAGGTCTGCCCTCCCGGACAAACCTCCGTGACATACAAATTCCCGTTCGCTGCGAGCGTGTTCGTCGGCACCCAGTTCCACGATCTCGGCAGCAGCGTGCTGCTCTGGATGTCCTTGCTCACCAGGGCGTTGGTCGTGGCTGTGGCATTGGTCAGCGTCCCGTCGCAGTTCGGCGCATACGCATACGACCCGCCCGATTCCAGCGAGAACGTCAGGGGGCCGTTGCCCCCGTTTGCCTGGTTCTCGATCGAGTCCCCGGCAAAATTCACCAGGCTGTAAACGCTGGGCGTCCCGTAGGTCACGCTGGTGGTCCCGGAGGCCGCCGCCGCGCAGGGCCCGGTCGCGCCAGGCGCCAGCGGCGAATAGCCCGGCTGCGACACCAGCACGATATTGGCGCTGGGCAAAGCCGCCGGCCCGGTTGGATTAATCGGCGTCACCACCGGCCGATACTGATTGCCGCACCCGGCCAGCGCCAGAGCGACCAGCCCCGCAAGCCCAGCGGTTCCACTGCGATGACGTCGAAAACTGCTGCCGGCTCCCCGCAGGATCCGGTCCGGATACTGGCTCCATCCGCCCTCAAAGCGATGCAGCCATGCCATGCTCCACACTCGCAAGTACCTGACTCCTCAGTCCGCCCGCGACTGCGGTACAGACGCTGCTGTTTCTTGGTAGAAAGATGATTGTACTGTACGCGCATCGCCCTGTGCGTCCGCTGCCCACTCGCCGCTCCCGCCTATGTCCGCCCCCATGTCCACCCCGGCCGCCGAACATCCGCCCACGCAGCGCTCTGCGCTTCCCTGGCAATCGAAGGCCGTGCTCCTGGCCTTCGTCCCGCTCGCAGGAACCTGGGTATGTCTCCGCGTCGGCGTCGCCTGGCCCTCGCTTCTCTTCTGGCAGACCACGCTCATCAGCACCGCCCTTGCCCTGTTGGTCCTGCTTCTCCGAGCCGCTACTCCCGGAGCCGCCATCACCGGCGGCATGTTCGCAGCCACCCTCTACCTCGCCACGCCCGGCATCCGCACCGCGCTCTGGCCCCTGCTTGCCATGCTGCTCCTCACCTTTTCCGCCACCCGCTTCGGCCGCCGCCGCAAAGAAGCTCTCGGCTTGGCGGAAGCCCGCCATGGCCGCACCGCCTCCCAGGTCGCCGCCAATCTTGGCGTCGCCGCCATTACCGGCATCCCTGCGCTGGCCTCGTATCTGTTTCTGCTCGCGCCCGAAGACATCGGCCGCCCCGCCCTCGCCGCCATGCTCGCCGCTATGGCCGAAGCCGCCGCCGATACCGTCTCCTCCGAGCTTGGACAGGTCCTCGGCGGTCAGCCCCGCCTCATTACCACATTCCGACGCGTGCCGCCCGGCACCGATGGCGGCATCACCGTCATCGGCTCTCTCCTCGGATGCATCGCTGCCGCCGCGGTCATCCTCATCGGCGCGCTCGTTCTCGCCCTCTCGCGCACCGACGCCCTCATCGCCATCGCCGCCGCCATCGCCGGCCTCTTCTTTGACAGCCTGCTCGGTGCCGGACCCGAGCGCTCCGGCTGGCTCAATAATGACGCCGTCAACGCCCTCTCCACATTAGCCGCCGCGCTAATAGCCGCCACCGCCATCCGCTTCTTCTGATCCCTGTTGCCTATTGCCTGTTGCCTATTGCCTGCTCTCCATCCTCTGCTGCAACTGCTCCAAACTCGCCCCCTTCGTCTCCGGATACACCAGCAGCACCACCACAAACTGCAGCACCATCATCGCCGAGAAAAACATAAACGGCGCCGCCGTCGAATGCTTCGCCACCAAGGGAAACAGCCCCGAAATCACCGCGTTCATCACCCAGTGCGACGAACTCCCCAGGCTCTGCCCCTTCGACCGTACCCGCGTTGGAAACACTTCGCTGATGTACACCCAGATCACCGCCCCCTGCGAAATCGAGAAGAAGAAGATGAAGCCCACCAGCAGCCACACCAGATCGGCCTGGTGGCTGTTCGCCGTGAAAATGGCCGCCACCCCCGCCAGGCACAATGCCGTGCCCACTGACCCGATCAGCAGCAGCGACTTCCGCCCCAGCTTGTCGATCACCGACATCGCCAGGATCGTCGCCACGAAATTCATCGCTCCCAGCAGCACCGACTGCTTGTCTCCTGAGAGATTGGTGAAGCCCGCGTATTGAAAAATCTGGGGGGCGTAGTAGAGGATCGCGTTGATCCCGGCCAGCTGGTTGAACATCCCAATTGAGACCGCCAGAAAAATTGACAGCCGATATTTTCGCTGAAACAGCTTTTCCGTCTTCCCCGCCTCTTCCAGATGAATGGACGCCACAATCTCGTTCAGCTCGGCTTCCGTGTTCGGCGTTCCAATCAGCTCCAGCACTTTCCGCGCTTCCTCAATCCGCTTCTGCGTTACCAGCCAGCGTGAGCTTTGCGGAATGCCGATCAGGAACAGCGTGAACAGCAGCGCGGGAATCACTGCCACCGCAAATTGCCACCTCCACGTATCGGGCCCACCGATGAGGCTGGCCACGAAGTAGTTCGACGCATACGCCAGCAAAATGCCCGCCACAATATTGATCTGGAACAGCCCCACCAGCCGCCCCCGCAGCCGCGCCGGCGCCAGCTCCGCCAGATACACCGGCCCCAGCACCGACGATCCGCCGATGCCCAGCCCGCTCACCAGCCGAAATGCCAGCAGGGAAGGCCAGTTCCAGGCCATCGCGCATCCCGCCGCGGAGAAAAGGTAAAGCACAGCCATGATCCGCAACGCGTTTCGTCCGCCGATCTTCTGCCCCAGCGGACCCGCCCCGATGGCTCCAATCACCGTCCCCACCAGCGCGATGGCTACTGTGAAGCCAAGACTCGCAGCGCTCAGATGAAAAACCTCTGTGAGCTGCTGATTCGTTCCGGAGATCACGATGGTGTCGAACCCAAACAGCAGTCCGCCCAGCGCCCCCACCAGCGTGCTTCGCACCAAAATCGCGTTGAGTCGCATAAGAAGTGGGCAGAATACCACCCCCCGGCCGCCCCCTGTTTCCCTCCGTCTTCGGGCGCGGACTCACCGTGGCCCGTCTCTGCCCGCTGTTGGCAGACGTGGGCGAGAACAAACCGTCCCTGAGCGCGTTTGCCCTATGTCTCCTGCAGTTGCCGGTCCTCCGTGTCCTATGGGATCAAAGCCCTTCCTCGACCTTCAGGCGGGTTCACCCATCGCTACCATCTCCGACATCCAGCTCTGGGTAGACGGCGTGAAAGAGTACACCGTCTCCGGCAGCCAAACCCTCAACACCTCCGTTACCCTGGCGGCCAGCTCGCATCGATTTGCCATCCTGGCCATCAACCCCACCGGGCAGAAGTGGGAATCGGCCGTCAACGCAACCGTGAAATAGCCCGATCCCTGGCCCGTCCTCAACCGCGAGAGCACAGTGGCGGAGTATCCCACTCCCCCCTGTGCTCTCTGTGTCCTCTGGGGTGAAAGCCTTTGCGCCTGGCAGCGGGACCATTGGAAGTGTCGATTCAGAAGAATGCCTCAGCATGCGGCCGAGTATGCAGTTTCCCCACCTTTTGTGGAAATCTTGTCAAGCCCTCGGTGCCCTGACGAAAGTAACAGCACCTGATACAAAACGACTTCTCCGCCAAAATTCCCCGGAAAATCTGGCAGGAAACCCCTCCAAACTTGGTATTCTGAAGTTATAGAGTAAAAACAGAAAAAGCCCGCTGCGCGCGGGCTTTTCTCATTGGCGACGAAGGGATCGCGCCCAGGGCATGCCGACATCTCAAAGTTTTGAAGCCTTCAGCAACTACCGTGTTTCCGATCGCAGCGCAGGCGCTCCTGGTTTTGGAGCCCTCAAAAAGTACCTGAATCTCCGGTACTTATCGTTTGGAGCCCTCAAAACAAAACGCTACTTACCGCCAAACAAGGTACTTAGCCAAAAACCTACCACCCCCCCGGGGGGGTACCCATGCAGAGCAAAGCCGGCATCGCAACCCGTAACTTGTCCCGGTTAAACCGCCGAAGGAACCGCAGATTCTTCCATCCCTCGCAGCGACTCCTCATACGGCGCTCGCAGCACCCCGCGCTCCGTAATGATCGCGGTCACATAGCGCGCAGGCGTCACATCGAACGCCGGATTCTCGATCCCAACTCCATGCGGCGTCAGTTGTTTGCCGGCATGATGCGTCACTTCCTTCGCCGACCGCTGCTCGATCGGAATCGCGTCGCCAGTCGCGGTTCGCAGATCGATCGTCGACCACGGCGCAGCTACAAAGAAGGGAATTCCGTGCTCCTTCGCCAGCACCGCAACACCATAGGTACCAATCTTGTTCGCCACGTCGCCGTTAGCCGCAATTCGGTCCGCGCCCACAACCACCGCCTGAATCTTGCCCGCCCGCATCAGGCTGGCCGCCATGTTGTCGCACAGCACCGTCGTTGGAATCCCATCGTGCATCAGCTCCCACGCCGTCAGCCGCGCTCCCTGCAGAAAAGGCCTGGTTTCATCGGCATAAACGTGAATCTCATGCCCCGCTTCCACCGCAGCGCGAATTACCCCCAGAGCGGTCCCGTAACCGCACGTTGCCAGCGCACCCGCATTGCAGTGCGTCAGCACGCCGCCGGCTTGCGGCAGCAGCGGCGCTCCATGCGCGCCCATCTGGCGGCATGCAGCGATGTCCTCTTCGTACATCACCTGCGCCTCGGCAATCAGCGCCGTCCGGATCGAATCCGGCGTGGCGCCCGTAACCGCGGCCAGTTCCTCGAAACGACGCTTCATCCGCTCAATCGCCCAGAACAGGTTCACCGCTGTTGGCCGCGTTGCCGCCAGCGTCTTGCCCATCGTCTCGAACTCTGCCGTCAGCCCGGGAACGGTCGTCGCCTGGCTCATCTTCACGCCCAGCGCCAGCCCCATCGCCGCGGCCACGCCGATCGCAGGCGCCCCGCGGACCACCATCGTGGTAATCACTTCGGCAACCTGCTGGTAAGTGGTGGCCAGCACATAAGTCTCTTCCAGCGGCAGCTTTGTCTGATCGAGAAAGCGGACACCGTCAGACGTCCATTCGAGAGTAGGAATCATCTTCACCAGTGTACCGAGGCTCGCCTCGCAGCCCAAAAAAGGCTTCGCTCCGTCCGGGGTTACCAAAAAGTGCAACATTGTGGAAAAACCCTCTTTCCAGGCGCGCCCCTCGCAGGTAACCTGTCGTTGATTCTCTTCGGTGTTCCACTTTTGTTACCTGGAACTTGCCGGAAACTTCACCGAACCCCAGGAGACAGCGAACAGGGGCATGCCCAAAGACAGTGCTCAGCGATCCGGTCGATTCAAACTGGAATGCCCAGGCTGCGGCGAGCGGCAGTTAGCCCGCATTGCCCGCCATGGTTTCCTCCGCAACCGCATCTTTCCGCTTTTCGGGCTCTACCCGTGGCAATGTGCGATCTGCGGCAAGCAGTGCCTCATCCGTAAACGATCGGCCGGTTATTGCCGGACCTCCCGGTCTCGGGAACGTGATCAGCCATCGGTTCCCCACGAAGAGACGCTTCGCGCCCGCTGAGCCCTGCTGCCATCCCCTTCGACCCTTCAAGTGCCGGAATTCTGAAAAAATTCTTCCCGGCCGGCATCGAAGGAGGTTACTCTGTTGCTCATCTTCGCTTGTCTGCTCCCTCCCCGGGGAACAGTTGGAAACTGCTCGTGCACAGAAGACGGCGAAAAACCGCCCCTGCCCCGGAGATCCGCCACTCTTCCAGGCAAATCAGACTCGGCTGCCCGAATTGCCTGCAGCAGCAGCTGGTGCGGATTGCTCGCTTCGGCTTCTTCCGCAGCCATGTCTTTCCGCTCTTTGGCCTCTACCCCTGGCAGTGCGCCAAGTGCGGGCGGCAGTATCTCGTGCCCAGACGATCGGCCGGTTACCTCCAGACTGTCGCGTTTTCGGAGGGGGAAATCCCGGCTTCGCAACCGAACGATTCTCTTCGCGCCGGTTGACCTACTGGACCTTCGATCCGAAGCGCTGCTCGATCTCCACGGCGGCGATGCGCAGTGCCTGCAGCGGCTGCAATGGGGGGAGGCTCGCTCCCAGACGCTCCAGTTCAGCCAGGGCAATCTCGGTGGGAATGTTGCCGACCAGCGCGTCCTGGGCAAAAGGACATCCACCCAAGCCGCCGATCGCCATGTCGAAACGGCGACAGCCCGCCTGATAAGCCGCCGCGACCTTCTCCGCTGCTTCGCCGGGACGCGCATGCAGATGAACCCCGACCTCCACAGCAGGATCCACCGCGCCCAAAACCGCTCGCACCACTTCGGCGACCAGCGCCGGGCTCGCCAGGCCGACTGTATCGGCCAGGGAAATCTGAGTGATGCCCGAATCCACCAGCAGATCGCAGGCCGCAACAACTTCCTCCGTGCTCCACGGATCGCCGTAAGGATTCCCGAAAGCCATGGAGATATACGCGACCATGCTCAGCCCGGACTGGAACGCCGCCTGGCCAACAGTTTCCAGAGCCTCCAGCGTATCTTCAGGGCTCTGGTTCTGGTTCCGCCGCAGGAACTCGGGCGAGACGGAGTAGGGAAATCCCAGCGTGGAAACGACTTCCGTCGCAATCGCTCGCTCTGCGCCCTTCTGATTCACGACGATCCCGATAATCTCCACGTCCTCCCGTGGATCCAGATACGTCAGCACCTGCTCCGAATCCGCCATTTGCGGAACGGCCTTTGGCGAGACAAAAGAAGCCGCGTCCAGATGGGTAAAGCCGGCGGCGATCAGGGTTCGCAGGTAGTCGGCCTTCACCTCGGCAGGGATGGCCTTCGGCAATCCCTGCCACGAATCCCGCGGACACTCGATGATTTTGACAGGCGCGGTCATGGCAGCAGCGCCGCGCGCCAGTGCAGCGTGAAATCGGCGCAGAGTAGCAATGCGAAGGGTATCAGGGCTAGGACCGCCGAGCGGCGCCAGCCGGGAAGCAACAGAGTCGCAACCAAAAGACCGGTTGCCGCCAGCGTGCAGGACGCATTCCAACGCGCCACCCATCCGTACACCGCTGACTGCAGGGCGAGGAGGTGGTCCCACCCCGTCCGAGGGGGCAGATGAAATACCAGAACGCCGCTGCCGCGGTTTCCATGCAGGGCCAGGGCGATCTCCAGGCCACAGAACAGCAGCGAGGGAAGCGATGCCAGGGCGAGGGGCATCAGCAGAAACAGGAACGGCCGATCGGCTCGTTTGCCACGCGGAAGATCAGACATGTCCTTTGATCCGTTCGATGCTGAACTCTGAAGAAAGTGGCGGCGTGAGCGCCAGATAGTAGTCCGCGCGGCTCGAACGGGTGTCCTCGCACCAGTCCGAACACTGCAGCCGCAACCCAGGCACCGTCGGGCCGATCATCGGATCACTGTCCCAGCCAGGCGAGCGCCACCACGGCAACCAGCCCGCTGAAATGCAGGATGAGTCCTGTGATGAAGGCCCGCAGATAGCGCCCCGCTCGCCAGGTGAGCGTCATGATGAGTCCGTAGAGGGGGAACTGCAGGTACATCATCCACTCGGAGGCAGTTCCGACGAGATTTGAAGGAAGGTGCAGAGTCCGGCTGCGCAGGACCTCCACCCACGGATACAGGAGCGCGAAGGGCTTCGGGCCGGCAAGCGCCACAATACTGGCCGCTCGAAGAGCCAGCGGCGTGATGAGAATTCCGAGCAGCAGCGGCAAAAGGGCCGTCCAGCCGCGGCGGGCGGGCTTCCGGGTGCCGCGCTTTCTGCGCGAAATCGCGGCTGAAGATGCAGGCATGGCTTGAGAATACTCTCGCCGTGCGAGCAGCGATGCGAACCGGGAACCTGTTTCGTTACGTCTGAAGAATCCCCGGATTGAAGCGCGGCAAGTCCGGATTCAGGGCCGCAGCTTCCAGCGCGAGCAGCAGCGCCTCACGCGTCTTTGCCGGATCGAGAATGGCGTCCACCCACAGCCGCGCGGCGGCATAGCGACAATCGGTCTGGGCTTCGTAAGTCGCTTTGATGGACGAAACC
>DASXFH010000090.1:0-22705 GCA_036489655.1 Acidobacteriaceae bacterium
GCGCCGGCGCGCGCCAGTGCCCCGATGACAAGCGCTTCCCTACCGAGCTGGCTGGTGTTGCTTTTGAGCAAAAGCGGCACGCGGCTGCGGCGCACTGGCTGCGGCGCGCGCATCATCTGGATCCCACGGACAGCTATGTAAACAACTTTCTCGGGACAGTGGACTTCCTCTCGGGAAACCTGGACGCAGCTCTGGGAGCCTGGAACCGCCTCCATAAGCCGATCATCAATGACCTCGATCTCGATCCGCACCTGCGCGTGCAGCATTTGCTGCTGGAGCGCGCTTTCGCCTTCTCGCCGCATGCGGTGCTGGAAGAACCCCAATTCGCAACCACAGCGGTGCGGCTTGAAGGTCTGGGAATCTTCCCCGCCTGGAGTCTGCATCTGAACGCGCTGCCCAACGGACACTTCGATGCGGTCTTTCGCGCGCAGGAACAGGACGGCTTCGGCGCCAGTCCGCTGGAAGCGGCGGTGTCTACGTTCGGAGGCCTGCCCTACGAGACGATTTATCCCAGCTACGCTGACATTCACCACTCGGCGATGAATGTGGAGTCGCTGCTTCGGTGGGACGCACAGAAGCGCCGTGCCTGGATCGAGCTGTCCGCACCGCTCAACCATCTGCCCTGGTGGCGATGGCAGATGAGCGCCGATCTGCGCAACGAGAACTGGGCCATTCGCCAATCCTTCACCGGCCCGGGTCCCGTTCTTGCCTCACTGAATCTGAAGCGCGAGTCGTTCGAGGCGAACCTCACCTCGCTGTCAACGGCCCGGCTGCAATGGTCGGCAGGCGGCGAGCTGGCGCACAGGAATTTTCGCAGTGTCGTCCCCGGGGCTGCTCTCACTCCATCGTTGCTCACCAGCGGGTTCGAACTCAGGCAGCTCGCATGGCTGCGGGCGCCGCTGCTGCACCTGCCGGCGCACCGCTTCACACTCGACGGCGCGGCCAGGTCCGCTTTCGCGCGAACCTTCTCGAATCCCTCGTATGCCTCCGAGACACTACGGGGGTCGGCGGTCGCGAACTGGCTCCCGCAGATGGAGGGCGACCGATACGAACTTCGGCAGCAGTTGCGTGGCGGACGAATCTTCGGCACGGTTCCATTCGATGACCTTTTCCTGTTCGGCATGGATCGTGACGACACGAACCTGTGGCTGCACGCGCATCTCGCAACGCGCGACGGCCGCAAGGGCAGCGCTCCTGTCGGCAACGGATATCTCCTGAGCAACACGGATTTCTACCGGCGTCTTTATAGCAACGGTCTGCTCACGATCCACGTGGGCCCGCTGATCGATATCGGACGCATGACGGCGCCGAACAGCGGTCTCTCCGCGGAACAATGGCTGTTCGATGCGGGCATCGAGGCGCGTCTTACGGTACTGCATACCAGCGTCGTTCTCAGCTATGGACACGATCTGCGTACGGGTGCCAATGCCTTCTATGGAACAGCTGCGCCTCCGACGATCACCCCGCCCTAAGACCCTCCGTCAGCGTTGCCGGAGCAGCCAATGGATCAGTTCCACGCCGGCGGCGAAGTTGTCGTATTCGGCGGGCAGATTGCGGCCATCGGTGTACTCGTTGTAGAGCCAGGGATCGGTGACAGCCAGAACCGTCCCTTTACCGTACTTCGCAATGGCCATGAGGGTATCGCCTTTCCATTGCAGCAGCGGCCTGGCTGCCTTTGAGAGCTTCAGAGAACACGTGTCTTTCATGTAGAGCACATGTGGATGGGTAAAGGGCAGCGCGGGCGAAGGCACCTCGATCCGGCCCATTTCAAACCGATCTCCGATGACGTGATGCACCAGGACGTTGTTGAAGTGCAGGCCAAAGCGATCCGCGAGGATATCCATGTGCGGTATGTCTGCGTTGGCGGGGTCGTTTTCCATAATCAGCAGCACGCCACCGGAACGCACCCAGGCGGCGATTGGTTCAGCGTCGGCGGCGTTCATGAAATGCGGGTGCGGATTCTTCACGGTATTGTCGGGCGAGGCGATGAGGTAGTACTGCGCATCCCTCAGCTTCGCGAGCGTCGGAGCCGATGCCAGCGTAGACGTCATCATCCCATCGCTGCGAAAGATGTGGCCGAGGAGCGAGAAGCCGGAATTGCTCTGGTCGTCCCATTTGTAGTGGAAAAGCTCCGACTGGCCCGCGGCGTTTTCGCGTCTCTGGCTGTTGTACCAGGCATCGAGCAGGACCTTTTTGCCGAGACCGTCCATCGCGCGCGGCTGTAATGTCATCTCGCTGGCGGCAAGGAGGAAAGCTCCGGCTGTCGCGGGTTCCGAGCCGGCGCCGTCGGTGCCCGGCACAGTCGTGCCGTTGTCACTGGGCTGCTCTCTGTTGCGAATGCTCCGCCATGCGCGTTCCGCGCCGGCGAGATCGGTGCGCGGAAGGTAGCCGAGCCGCACGCCCCTGGCCAGCGCATAGGTGAACAGGCACGCCATGGTTGAGTCGTCGTTATGGTCGGCCGCCTGTTGGGGCAGCGATCGAGGCCACAGACCGCTGTGGGAATCCTGATCGCGAATCACGGCTGCCGCCATCCGCTTCAGAACTGTCAGGAGCTGCGCGCGGCCAGGATCGTTCCCGGGATCATACGGCAGCGTATCGACAAGTGCCGTGATGGACGCAGCGAGCCGACTCGGCGACGAACTGGCCGCGGTATTTGCATTACGATCTGCGTTGCCCGCTGTCTCCTGAACAGACTGAGCGTTTAGAAGGAGCTGCCGGGTGATTTTCCTCCGATCCTGCGGTTCCTGAAAGACCGATGCGTACTCGGCGAGGAATGGCTCGACCGGGCAGAAAGCCGGACCCGGCGCTTCGGCCTGGGCGGACAAGGCTCCGCCAGCGACGGGGTCTGTGAGCTCATCCTGCAGCGCCTTCGAGGCGAGGTAATACTTCTTTTCCTGCGTCACCCGATAGAGGAGGAGAACCTGCCGGCCGAAGAGCGCACGGCTACACGGACCCATTTGACGCACGTCCTCGGCGATCGTGCCATCGGAAGCGACGAAGGAGTCGACCGACCGGAGGATGAACTCGTAGTACCGTCCGTTTGCCGTGTCATACCAGGCGGCATCCACACCGGCGAGCAGGATCCCGAGACCATCGTTCCAGCGGGCTTTATGCTCCGACGGGGCAAACTTCCGCAGCGCCCTGTCGGCAATCCGCTGCATCGACGAAGATTCGCTGGGTTGCTGCGCGGCGACTGGGTGGTACACAGACATGAGGAGCAGCAGGAGGCCGCCAAGAGACCTCACGGTGAAGGGTCGCAGGAATCGCATCCTTTCTGGTGTACCAGAAGGCGGCGCAGTTGTGGGTCTTCGACTTCAGCGTCGCGATCCGGCTAAGTTGGCGCGGTAGTTTCAAGTGCGTTGGGAATTGCAGACGATTGATGGGCAGTGAATGCGGTCCGGTCGATACATCGATGAAGCTCCGGCGGTTCGTCGGCAATCGAGGAATCCCTCATCTACGAAGATTTTCGTTGACAACTACGAATTACTTCGTATATTGTCCCTGACATGAAGCGAAGACCCGATCCGCCGCCTCGTCCCACGGAATCCGAACTGGAATTGCTGGCCATCCTGTGGGAGAAGGGTCCGGCCACGGTGCGCGATCTGCACGAAGAAATTCACTCCCGGCGCGATATCGGCTACACGTCGGTGCTGAAGCTGCTGCAGATCATGACGGAGAAGGGCCTGGTCGATCGCGAAGAAGCCGGCAAAGCCCACATTTATCGCGCGGCCGCCAGCCAAAAGGAAACCCAGAATCAGCTGTTGCGCGCGATGAGCGAACGGTTGTTCTCCGGCTCGGCCGCGCAACTGGCGCTGCACGCGCTGGCCATGGAGCCGGTGAGCGATCAGGAACTGGAAGAGCTCCGCCATCTAATCGAGAAAAAGAGGAAACCATGACAAACCACTGGGAAGCGCTGGGCTGGACGCTGGTGCATTTTCTCTGGGAAGGCACTCTGATCGCGCTGGTGTACCGCATCGTGGATCTGACTCTCACGCGACGCAGCGCGAACGCGCGCTATGGACTGGCGCTGGCGGCGTTGCTCAGCATGCCGGCCATTGCTTTCGCGACCCTGGCATATGAAGAAGCCAGCCTGGACCTGACCGCAGCTCACCTGACGGGCGCGATCCACACCGCGATTACCGCGGCGCAGACGTTTGAGCCGTCGCTCGCGGAATCGGCTGCGCTGGCGCCCCTGCGTGACACTCACCGCTTCATCTCCGGGCACCTGATGCCATGGCTGGATGGCCTGTGGCTGGCCGGGGTGATCCTGCTCTCTGTGCGCGCGCTGGGTGGATGGTGGCTAATCCAGCGCATGAGCCTGCGCTCACTGGACGAGGCTCCTCACACGCTGCGGCTTCGCCTGGACGTGCTGCGCCGCAACATGGGAATCCCGCGCTTTGTCGATCTTCGTCTCTCCCGGCGGATCGCAAGCCCTCTGACCGCCGGCGTTCTTCGCCCGTGGATTCTGCTGCCCGTCGCGGCACTGACGAGTCTGAGCCCCGAACAGATTGAGGTGGTTCTGTCGCACGAACTGGCGCATATTCGCCGCGCCGATTATCTCTGGAACCTCCTGCAGACGGCCGTCGAGACACTGTTCTTCTTTCACCCGGCGACCTGGTGGATCAGCCGCCGGGTGCGGGAAGAAAGGGAGCTGTGTTGCGACGACATGGCGGTGGAGTGCTGCGCGGATCCCGCGGTGTATGCGACGGCGCTGCTGCGACTGGAAGAAGAGAGGCAGAGCCAGTTGCGACTGGCGATGGCTCTCGATGGCCACCAGTCCCGCGCGGGGCTGCGGGCGCGCATCCTGCGGATTCTCGGCGAAACGGACGAGCGGTCCAGCCGCGTTCGTCCCATGTCGCTGGCCGCCATTGCCGTGGCGGCTCTTCTTTTCGTCTGTCCGGTGACGAGGGTGTTTGCCAGCCTCCACGCAGTTCCCGCCGTCGCGCACTCCGTCGCTCCCGTTGTCCGCAAAGCCATCAGCCCGGTGCTGCGCGCTGTGAGGGCGATACCGGAAGCCATGCAGGAAGCGGCCTCAAAGCCCGACGCCGCGGCGCCGGCTTCTGCTCCGCAGGAGAGGGCCAGCGAAGCTGAAGAGAATCCCAGCTCCTCCTCTGACTACATCGATCGGATGCGGGCCGCCGGCTACGACGTCGATCTGGACAAATACATCGCCATGAAGGTGCAGGGCATCACGCCGGAGTATGCGGCCGAGATGGCAAAGGCAATTGGGTCGCACGTCGCGGCAGACCAGCTGATCGCGATGAAGGTGCAGGACATCACCCCCGAGTATCTTTCCAGGATGCGCGCCGCCGGCTATAGCGTCGACGCCAACAAATACATCGCCATGAAGGTGCAGGACATTACCCCTGCCTACGCCGCCGCGATGGCAAAGGCAGTGGGAAGCCATGTTGGCGCGAATGAGCTCATCGCGATGAAGGTTCAGGACATCACCCCGGAATACATGGCGCAGATGCGCGCTGCCGGCTACGAGGCGTCTCCCGACAAGTACATCGCCATGAAGGTGCAGGACATTACACCCGATTATGCGAACGCGCTGGCCAAACTCGGCTATGGCAAGCCGACCACGGACGAATTGATCGCGCTGAAGGTGCAGGGGGTAACACCCGAGTGGGCCGAACAGCTGCATGCGAACGGCATCGCCGCGTCGAGTTTCCAGGACCTGATCTCTTATCGCATCTTTCAGGTCACCCCGGATTTTATTGCGGGTATGAAGGCCGCTGGCTTCGATGCCATCCCGCCCAAAAAGCTGGTTGAACTGCGCGTTCAGGGCGTGACCCCTGAATTCGCAAGAAGCGTTCGCGCGCAGTTTCCGGACGCGACCCTGCAGGATCTGGTTCAGATGCGAGTGTTCCACATCGACGAGGCCTTCATCGCATCGGCGCAGAAACATGGCTTCGTGCCTCTGACCATTCAGAAACTCGTCAAGCTGCGCATTTCCGGCATTCTCGATGACGCCGATTCCGCAAAGGGGAACCAGCAATGAGATTCCACGGGATACTTCTGTCCGCGCTTTTGGCAACCGGCGTCACGACTCTCTGCGCGGCGCAGGATCAGTTCCCCACCCTGCGCGGACACTGCGCCATCGCTCCGGGGCTGAAAGACGGTCAGGTGCGATTCGAGCTGGAAGAGGGCGACTGTGGAGACGATGGCCACAACTGTCACAACCACGATAACGATTCCATGCCTCTCAGCACCTTCTCCGGATTCACGCTCGCCGATCTGCAGCGGGAGGGCGCGCACCTGGACGCGACCATCTCCGCGGAGGCCGGAAAGCTGACCTGCTCCGGCATCGTGCATGACCTCACCCTCTCCGGCGAGTCCAGCTTCGTACCCAATCCGGCATTCGTTGCCAAAATGGGCCAGATGGGCTTCAACGACTTTGATTCCCGCAAGCTCGAGGCCTATACGCTCTTCCACATTGAGACTTCCTGGATCCGCTCACTTCAGGCGGAAGGCGTGTCCGAGATGGACTCCGGCAACATCATCGCCCTGCGAATCTTTAAAGTGGACGCGACTTATGTGCGCCAGATGGCCGGGATTGGGTATCCCCGCCTTGCGGCCGGCAAGCTGATCGCCTTCAAGGTGCAGGGCGTCAATCCCGAGGAAGTGCGGCAGGTTCGCGCCCTTGGCTACCAGCCCACGACAGACGAGCTGATCCAAATGCGCATCTTCAAAGTCACGCCGGTTTTTATCCAGCGCATGCGCTCGCGCGGGCTGGGCAACCTCACCATCGGCAAGCTCGTGCAGATCCGCATCTTTAAGCTGGCAGACTAGGTTAGCCGGTCACAGAAAATTAACGGCCCAGGGGGCCTCGCGGCTGTGCAAATAACGGGAAACGTGGTCTTCATCAAGGACGGAATGCCCCTTCCCGTGGCTGGAAGCCCGCTGACCGAGCGCTCGGACGATCTTCGGACGACGACGAATCGCCCGGGTTATTCTGACTCCTGGCTCTCCGAATCGCCGGTGGCGAAATTAGTGAACACCGTCGCCCTCAGCCCGTATTGGAAGAATTCCGCCGCCGTCGTGCTCTGGGATGACTTTAATGCCACGCGCGTCCGCCGCAGTTCAAACGTGCCCAGACCAACATCCCTGTGGCGACGGGCCACGCGTCCCGATACCGGCCAGTGTGGCGGAGATTCCGGATGCAATCGTGAACTACTTCCTCTTCGTATGACCTGCGGCGAAACCGGAGGGGCGCCGGTTGACACTCCAGGAGCCTCCCTCGCGCCGCCAAGGGGCTATACGAATCCGTTGCCCTGAGGCGTAGTTTTCCTTCTCACGGTGACGTCGGCTCTGCGGCCCGCGCTGGGGCTGAAGCCGTTTCCGGGTGGCGACTGCCGTTATCGGGCGCCCCTCTCATGGCGGTGGCGTATTGTGGCGCGCCGTTGAAGGACTGGTTTCGCACGACTGAGCATGGGCGGTCGTTTCGGGTGGGCGCATGTTCGGCGCGGATCGCGGCCCGGGTCACCCGTTCGGAGAACGCGCTCAAATCCAGCCAGTCGGCCTCGCCGGCTTCCCGCTTCATGCGGTCTTCGGCTCGCTCCCAGAAGGGCTGAGCCGCTTCCAGGGTCTTCTGACCGCACTCCGTCAGACAATAGATACGGCGCGATCGTTCGCCGACCTTCATCCGTACCCATCCGGAGACGCGCGCGGAGGCAAGCCTGCGCGACAACGTCTCTTCGGAAGCGGCGAGGGTGCGCGCCAGATCGCAGTGGGCGATTTCGCCCGCGTCGGCGATCGCCTGCAGGATGATGAATTGCGTCGACTTCAGGCCGGTAGGCGCCAGCACCAGATCGTACAAGTGGCAGACCGCCCGCGTGGCGCGCCGGAGACTGGCACAGGCAGAAAGTGAAACAGGCAGAGTAGAAAGCATGACCTTTTCTTCGATGCACAATCCGCGCTGGAAAGCTGGAGCGGCAGATTTCTGCGCGACTTGGCGTAACGCTGGCAGCGGCTGCCCGCAAACCGCGCCGCTGGTTGCCAGAGAACTCGAGGAATCAGCGAGCACCATGGGTAAGGTCGCGGCTGCCTAACTCTAACGATCCCTCGTCGCATCGCGCGCGGGTTACCGATTGCCAATCGATGCTGCTCCTTATCAACGCGCGTTCTGAGCGTGGTAGTCTGTTGAACTTCCGCCGTTTCCGCGGAAGAAAGTGGTTCAAGGCCAGGGAGGCCCGCAGATGATCTCCAGGATTCTCCAGGCGTTGGCATCGGTGACTTTGGCGCTGGTTCCCGTCAGCGCCGCGTTTCCGCAGTCCGCGGCCATCACATTTGAGAAAACGGATGTGGGGCTCGTGATGCACAACGGGATCGAGACTCTTCACGTCAGCGTTTGTGGTCCGGATCTCCTCCACATCGTCGCCGGCCCGGGCGATCCACAGTCGGCATCTCCTGCCATGCCCTGGATCATTCGCTCCTGCACTCCCTCTCCTTTTGACTTCTCGCAGAATGACAAAGAGGCGACCCTCCGTACTTCAAGCCTGCAGCTGACCATTCTCCGAAACACCGGACAACTGATTTTCCGCGACAGTACCGGAAATGTCCTGCTCTTCGAGTCAACACGTCGCCCGCGGGAATATGTCCCCGACATCATCAATGGCGAGAAGGTGTATCACGTCAGCGAGCGTTTCCAGCCGGCGCCCACCGAAGGCTTCTACGGCCTGGGCCAGCACCAGAGCGGCGTCTTCAATTACCGCGGCAGCGTTGTCGAACTCGCCCAGGCCAACACCGATGTGGCCGTTCCCCTGCTGCTCTCAACCAGCGGCTACGGCATTCTCTGGAACACGGCGTCCCATTCCTGGTTCGACAATCGGTTCGCCACAGAACTCAAGCTCAAAGCGGAAGCCGCCGATGCGATCGACTATTACTTCATCTACGGACCGGAATTCGATTCGATCATCCACCGTTACCGCGACCTCACCGGCCATGCACCGCTCTTTGGGGAGTGGGCCTATGGCTTTGTGCAGTCCAAAGACCGCTATCGATCGGCAAAGGAGTTGCTCGATGTCGCCGCAGAGTATCGTTCGCAGCATGTGCCTCTGGACATGATTGTTCAGGACTGGTTCTGGTGGAAGCATCAGGGCGATCCCGTCTTTGCCGATTCCTATCTCCAGCCCCACCCCGATGTTCCGGGCGCGCTCGACCAGCTCCACAAGGAGCATGTGCATGCCATCATCTCGGTCTGGGCCGTCCTCGATCCGCATTCCAATACCTATGCGCAGCTCAAGGCCCGTAACCTGCTCATCCCGGGAACCGACGACTACGACGCAACGAACCCTGCAGCGCGCAATATGTACTGGAATCTTCTGGTCAGTAAGATGTTCGCTCAGGGATGGGACGGCTTCTGGCTCGACAGCTCCGAGCCCGAATGTTGCGGCGGCAACAGCGACGCTATCCTCGACGGCTATCGACTCTCCATCGGCAATGGCGCGCGCTATACAAATATCTTTCCCCTCATGCACACGGGGAATGTGTACGACCACTGGCGCGCCGCCACCGATCGCAAGCGAATCTTCATCCTCACGCGCTCGGCCTTCGCCGGTCAGCAGCGGTACGCCACGACCGTCTGGTCCGGCGATGTGCTGGGGACCTTCCCTACTTTCAGGAAACAAATTGCCGCCGGACTGAACTTCGAGTTATCCGGTGTGCCTTACTGGACCACGGATATTGCCGGTTATGGCTGGCCGTGGGAGCGCGATACCCGCGATCCCTCATATCAGGAACTCTACGCACGCTGGTTTGAATTCGGCGTCTTCTGCCCGATTTTCCGTACCCACGGCCATCGCGCCAACGACACAAACGAGATCTTCTCCTATGGCCCGCAGGTCCCGACCCTCATTTCATGGGATAAGTTCCGCTACCGGCTCCTGCCCTACATCTATTCCCTGGCATGGCGCGTCACCAGCCAGGACTACACGCTGATGCGTCCCCTTGTTATGGATTGGCGCACCGATGAGAAGGTCCGCGAGATCGGCGATCAGTATCTCTTCGGTCCCTCCATCCTGGTCAATCCCGTCACGCGGGAAGGCGCCACCAGCCGCTCGGTCTATCTGCCGCCGGCCGCCGGATGGTACGACTTCTGGACCGGCGAGCGGCTCAAAGGCGATGAGAACGTGCAGGCGCCCGCTCCTCTCGACCGCATGCCTCTCTATGTGAAAGCCGGATCGATTCTCCCCCTCGGACCCGCCGTCGAATACGCAACCGAGTCGCCGGACGCTCCGCTGGAACTGCGCATTTATCGCGGTGCTGACGCGGACTTCACGCTTTATCAGGATGAAGGCGATACCTACGACTACGAAAAGGGCGAGCACTCCACCATCCCGCTCCGCTGGAACGACGCCACATCGACACTAACCCTCGGCGCGCGGCAGGGGAAGTATCCGGGCATGGCAACCGAGCGTAAATTTCGCGTGGTTCTCGTTGGACTGTCCAGCGGGACAGGCATGAATGAAACCTCCGCCGCCCGCGAAGTGGATTACACCGGATCAGCGGTGAGTGTGACGTTGCGCTGACGGATGAAGATACGTTGCGACTCCGCCGCGGCTATTGTCTCGCCGGCTCCTCGCCTGGATTGCCCGCCGGAAACAGCTTCGTCGCCTGCCGCAGCAGCCCGGCCTCGCGCTCCAGCGCCTCGGAGACGCGCCCAATCTGCACATCGGCCTCCTTCCATTGCTTCTGCTCGATCGCTTCCCGCACACCGGGAATGGTCTTCACGCCATAGCCCGTATACATCCCCGGTGCATACAGCAGATGCTGAAACCACGGACGGCCCGGCAATCCCCGCGGATCCGTCAGCAGCCGCTCGCTGTGAATCAGATCCGGATTCAGTCCCCCCGGCGCCACGCCACCTGCCGCGGCGAATGCCTCATCGAACGCCTTCGCCGCATCCGTGAGATCGTCCGAGGCCTGATCCAGCGGCGCGAAATTCAGATACGGTGGAATCGCCTCTGCCGGGGGTGGAACCATCATTGGCTTCTTCGGATCGTAGAGCGCCTTGTACACGTCCTCCTGGATTTCACGATCGCGCTCTTTCGCCTCGCTGCGTTCCTGATCGTCCAGCTTTTTCAACTCGCCCACATACATGTGCACCGTGTCAGACAGATCGGAGAACTGAAAGGGCAGCATGTCCGCGTCCGCCATGCGCAGGACCATCGTGCCCGCCGTCTCCGCCAGCGCGCGTTCATAGTGAAACGTCGTGTCCATGAAGTGCGTGTAGTAATAAAAATCGTCGTAAGCGGAGTGATACTGCCCGCCTTTGTCTTCGCCGCCGTACCCCAGGTCCAGGCTGGCGACGCCCAGATGATCGATGAAAACCGTGTAGTCGCTCCCCGAGCCCAGCGCCGGAATGCGCAGGTCGGCCCGTGACCGGATCTCCGCGCGCTTCTCCGGCGTACCGCGGGAAATGTCCACCAGACGCACCCGCTTCCACACCGACATGCCAGTCTCGGGATCCTGGATATCCTTCGCCACATCGTTCACGAAGTTTTCCAGCGAGTGCGATCCGCCGGCGTGGAAATACCCACGCCCGTTGCCGTCGGAGTTGATGTAGAGCACCGCGTGCTGCTTCAGTTCATCCGCGTGATACTCCGCCCACTCGGTCGAACCCAGCAGCGCCGGCTCCTCACCGTCCCAGAAACAATAGATGATCGTCCGATCCGGCTTCCAGCCCTGCTTCAGCAGCTCGCCCAGCGCCCGCGCTTCCTCCAGCTCCGGAGCGGCGCCGGAAATTGGATCCTCCGCGCCGTTCACCCACGCGTCATGATGATTCCCGCGAATGACCCACTGGTCCGGATCCTTAGCACCCGGAATTTTCGCAATGACGTCGTACAGCGGCTTGCGGTCCCAGTTAAAGGCGACGGCGAGATGCGCCTTCACCGTGCTCGGACCTACGTGATAGGTGAGCGGCAGCGCGCCGCGCCAACCCTCCGGCACCACCTGCCCACCCAGCGCTTCCAGGAACGGCTTTGCGTCCGCATACGAAATGGGCAGCACCGGAATCTTCGTGATCGTCTGCACCTTATCGAGCGGAATCAGCTTCACACCCGGCTTCGCGCCTACCCCCGGTGTCTGCGGATCCCCCGGATAGGTCGGCATATCCATCACGCTGCCGCGCTGTGCGCCCTCCGGCGGACGCATCGCTCCCTGAGGGTAAACATCGCCCTGGAAATACCCATCGTCCCGCGGATCGGAGTAGATGATGCAGCCCACCGCACCGTGCTCTGCCGCCAACTTCGGCTTAATCCCGCGCCAACTCATGCCGTAGCGCGCGATCGCGATAGCGCCTTTCACCGAAACACCCATGCGGTCGAGCACATCATAGTCTTCCGGCCGCCCATAGTTCACATACACGAGGGGCGCGGTCACATCGCCATCGCGCGAATACGCGTTGTAGGTCGGCAGCTGCTCGCTGGTCTGGCTCGATGTTGGATCCACGCTCACCGGCGGCTCCTGCAGCGTCGCTTTGAAGGGCGTCGGCCCTTCCAGCTCCAGCAGCCGCGACTTCGGCGTCGGGAACAACGCGGTAAACTCCTCGATCTGTGCGTCCAGTCCGAACGACTTCAGCTGCGCCAACAGCCATTCCGCGTTGTTCTTGTCATAGGGCGAGCCGACATGATGGGGCCGCGCGCTCAGCCGGCGCATGATCTCCCGGATCCGGTCCGGCTCCGGAATGGCGCGGAACTTCTGCTCCCAGCCAATCTCTGCAGCGGAATCCTGCGCTGTGTAGCCACGCAAACTGGGCCCCATGTCGGCGGCATAGGTGGTAAGAGCAAAAAGACAGACCGCTGCGATCGGCAATCGCATATGCGTCGAACCTTTCGGTGGCTGTGATTGGGACTGCGGAGAACGTGAGGATACCGATTTTGCAAAACTATACTCTATTCACCAGCTCCGCCTCAGACTCAGCGAGCACCCGCACTACATTTTTTCGCGTCCGCTGTCGTGCCGAGCGTCTGCGCCCGCCGTCTCTCCCGCAGGGCGGTCGTCGCCGCCCGATGACAGCGCAGACACAGGGTGCGGATGTTCTCCAGATCGCACTCCCCTCCGCCCTCCACCACAGGAACAGTGTGATCCGCATCCCACAGGCTTGCGCGCCGGCGGCGGCCTAGCCTCCAATGCTCCAGCATCGCCGTCCGATTCGCCCCCCGCGAACGTCGCAACCGGCGCAGAGCCCCCAACATATCGACGCCGCAAGCCGCACAAACGCCCTGGTCCCGCAGAAACACCTGCTCGCGCAGATACCCTGGCTGCGTCCGCAGCTTCCACTCGTGCACGCAATACTCTGAGCAGAACGTGAATCGCCCCCGCGGAACTTCGAGGTTGCACCACCGGCACAAACAGCGGCCATTCGGACCACGAGGGACAGCAGCGCGGTTCACCCAGCCGCCTGGCATCGCACGTATCGTGCTCATGCTTTCTTTCTAAATGGGGACGATACCGAATCGCGCAGCAACAAGGCCGGCCGGGACCAAAACGGTTACACCCGGAAGCAGGCAAGCCTGTTACAGGACCAGGGATTACGCGCTGCGCAGGAAGGCAGGCAGCCGCTCCTCACGCACATTGTCGTAGCACTGCAACGCAGTGAAGCGCGTGATGGCCGCGGGCATGCCCACCGCCGTGAATCCCGGATGCCCCGTCGACGGATACGGGCCCCCGTGATTCATCGCCGGACTCACGGCTACACCGGTCGGCATCTTGTCGTTCAGGAAACGCCCTGAGCGCCGGCGAAGCAGCGGAGCCACTCGTCCGTAGACGTCCTCATCCGCGCGTGATTCCGCCGAGTACACACTTGCCGTCAGGTTGCCTTCCATAGGCTCCAGCGCCTGCTCCAGTTCCTCTGGCCCGTCCACCACCACAGCCAGCACCTCGTTGCCAAAGGCTTCGCGCTGGAACTCCTCCGGCGCCTGAAGGAACCTTCCTCCCGAAACCCGTAGCAGAGTGTTGGCGTAGCGATATCCTTCGCCGTCGAGGTTTTTTCCGCCCGTTACCAGTTCCGCGCCCGCTTTGCGCAGCCTGCCAATCGAATCGTCGAGCCTTGTGCGCGTCGCATCGGACAGGAGCGCGTGCGGGGTACGGCTCTCAAACGCCTCGGCAACTGTCTTCAGGAAGTTATCTGTGGCCTCGCCTGCAAAGACGAACACCAGATTCGGCCGCGTGCAGAACTGCCCCGAGCCCGCTGTGCAGCTGTCCGTGAGCTGTGCCGCCCATTTCACTGCGTTCTCCTTCATCCCCTCCGGCAAAAACACCACGGGGTTCAGGCTCGACATCTCCAGATAGGCCGGCTTCCCCGCCTTGTCCGCCGCCGCCTTCAGCGCCAACCCGGCTGCCTTGCTGCCCGTAAACGCAAAAGCCCCCAAACGCGGATCGCTTACCAGCTGCAGCCCCGTTTCGCTGTCCAGGTGATACAGCATCTGCACCGCGGCTGCCGGCAATCCCGATCCCACCAGTGCCCGCTCGCATTCCTGTGCCAGCAATTGCGACGTGTAAGGATGCAGCGGGTGCGCCTTGGCGATCACCGGATTCCCTGCTGCAATTGCCGCCGCAAAATCGCCGCCGCTCACCGCGTTGTAAGCGAACGGAAAGTTGTTCGGCCCGAAAATTACCACCGGTCCCACCGGCCCCAGACACGACCGGAGATTCTTCGGCTTGTCGATGGTCACCCGCCGCCATGATCCATCCCGCGCTGCAGCCGCTGCCTGCCGCAGCTGATCCACCGTCCGCGGAATCTCTACATCCTTCAGCCTCGGAGTCAGGGCCAGTCCTGTCTCCTCGTGCGCCACCTGGGCCAGCGTCTCCGCAGCTGTCGCAATGTTCACCGCATACGCCTCCAGAAAGGCCGCAATCTTCTCCGCGGGCACCTGCTCCATCGCGCGCGCCGCGTCCGCCGCGGCCGATAAGGCGCGATCGCAGTCGCTCCAGCGGCTCACGGGAAACATCCGGTTCAGCTTCTTCCCCGTCGACGGATTCTCCGCCTCAAAAGTGGACGCACTTTCCGCCACCCGCCACTCTCCGCCAATCCAAACTTTTGCCGTCCCCATCACTACTCCTGACTCTCTGCTTCTGATGGCTCGATCATCCAACCGGATTCGTCAGCACGCCAATGCCGTCAATCGCAATCCGAATCCTGTCGCCTGTCTTCAGCGTAAAGGAATCCGGCGGCACCACGCCCGTCCCTGTCAGCAGAAACGCACCTGTCGAAAACGTCTGATCCCGATACAGATACTCCACCAACTCCTGCGGTTTCCGCTTCATCTGTGTGAGACTTGTCTCGCCCGCAAACGCCGTCTGCGCACCGCGCGCAATGGTCAGTTGGATGCGCGTCTCCACGGGCAATGTCTGGCTCGTGATCAGAATCCCGGGTCCCAGCGCGCAACTCCTGTTGTAGACCTTCGCCTGGGGCAGGTACAGAGGGTTCAAGCCCTCGATATCCCGCGAGCTCATGTCGTTCCCGATCGTGTATCCAACGATCTTGCCCGCGGAACTGATCACCAGCACCATCTCCGGCTCCGGCACATTCCACGTCGCGTCGCTGCGGATGCCCACTGCCGCTCCCGGTCCCACCACTTTTTGCGCCAGCGCCTTAAAGAACAGCTCCGGGCGCTCCGCCGCATATACGCGATCGTAGAAGTCGCCGCCCCCCGCGTCCTTCGACTCCGCCATTCGCGCCGCGCGGCTGCGCAGATACGTCACGCCCGCCGCCCACACTTCCTGCGTTCCCACCGGCGCCAGCAGCTTCTTGTCATCCATCGCGCCCGGCGTCGCCCCCGCCTTCAGCCGCGAGGCCAGATAGGTTTCCAGATCCTCCCGCGCCAGCAACTCGTCCAGCGACTTCTCCTCCAGAGGATTGAAGCGCCCCGCCTCTTCCACAATCCAGCCATCTGCCGTCCGATACAGAATCACGCTTTGTCTCCATTGAGTTTGGTTGTAATCGCGTCCACGTCATACACACATCCACCCCAGACGCCGCCGCTCGCCTCCACCAGCGCCGCCCAAAGCCGGGTATCGTCCGGCAGCTCTGGGTGCGGCCTCAGATCCCCGCGCGATTCCCGCACTGCCAGCCGCCGTGCGCCTTCCTCCGCGCGGAACGCCTCTCCGTTTTCACCCACCAGATCCACACTCGCGCTCAGCGTTCCACGATCGATCCGGATCGCCACCGCGTCGCCGTCGCGCAGCTTCCCCACCGGACCTGCCGCCAGCGCCTCCGGCGAAATATGCCCGATGCATGGCCCCGTGGAGACGCCGCTGAACCGCCCATCCGTCAACAACGCCACATGCCGGCAGTGGGACAACGCCTTCAGTGCCGCCGTGATCTGATAAATCTCCTGCATCCCCGCGCCGTGCGGCCCGCAGCACACCAGCACCATTACATCGCCGGCCTGGATTTCTCCCGTCTTGATCGCCGCTATCGCCGCCGCTTCCGTCGTGAATACCCGCGCCGGACCCCGATGGAAGAACACACCGTCCTCGCCGATGAGAGATGGATCAATGGCTGTGCTCTTCACCACCGACCCGTCCGGCGCCAGGTTCCCCACCGGAAAACATACCGTCGAGGTCAGCCCCGCCGCCCGCGCTTGCTCCGGCGAAAAAATCACTGCGTCCGCATCGATCCCGTCCCGCTCCTTCAAATTCTTTCGGAGCGCCTGCCGCCGTTCGCTCTGCTCCCACCAGTCCAGGCACTCGCCCAGCGTTACGCCTGCTGCGGTCATCGCCCTGGTCTGCAGCAGCCCGGCCGCTCGCAAATGTAACAGCACCTCCGGCACTCCGCCCGCAAGAAACACCTGCACCGTCGCAAAATTCCGCGGGCCGTTCGGCAGCGCGTCCACCAGCCGCGGCACCTCGCGATTCACACGCATCCAGTCTGCAACACTCGGCCTCTTCCGTCCCGCCGCATGCGCAATCGCCGGCACATGCAGCAGAAGATTCGTCGACCCTCCGAACGCCGCATGCGCCACCATCGCGTTCTCAAACGCTGCATCCGTCAGAATTTCCTGCGTTCCGACGCCCAGCGCCCGCAACCGCAGCAGCGCCGCCGCCGATCGCTGCGCCGCATCCAGCCATACCGGCTGCCCGGAGGGAGCCAGCGCCGTGTGCGGCAGCGCCAGCCCCAGCGCCTCCGCAACTACCTGGCTGGTCGCCGCCGTGCCTAAAAACTGGCAGCCTCCGCCGGGGGTCGCACACGCGCGGCAGCCCATCTCCTCCGCGTACTCCTGGGTAATCTGTCCCTGCGCAAAGCGTGCTCCAATGGTCTGGATCTTACCTGCGTCCTCGCCGTTCTCCGGCAGCAGCGTCACACCGCCCGGCACCAGCACCGACGGCAGCGAGCCCGACGAGGCCAGTGCCATCATCATCGCCGGCAGTCCCTTGTCGCACGTCGCCACGCCCATCACCCCAGCGCGCGTCGGCAGCGATCGCATCAGCCGCCGCAGCACCATCGCCGCATCATTCCGATACGGCAGCGAGTCGAACATCCCCGTCGTGCCCTGCGTCCGGCCGTCACATGGATCGGTGCACGCCCCCGCAAACGGCACCGCTCCCAGCGCCGTCAGCGCGCGAGCCGCCTCCGCCACCAGCAGCCCCACCTCCCAGTGCCCCGTGTGAAAGCCCAGCGCAATCGGCGTCCCATCTTCTGCGCGCAGCCCGCCGTGCGTACTCAGGATCAGCACTTCCGGCCCGCCCATCCGCGCCGGATCCCAGCCCATTCCCGCATTCTGCGTCAGACCGAACAGATTCCCCGAAGGCTCGGTCAGCAGCATCTCCTCGCTCAACAGCAGCGAACCCGCAGGCCCGCGCGCATGCGTCGCCACCCCGGAGAGGTCCAGTCCCTTCGATTCCAGAACCTCTTCCACCGCAATTGTCCGCATCCGCACCTAATCCTCGATGGCGCGCAGCGCGCCCGCCGGCACGGCCAGTGCCAGCGCTCCTGCCAGAATAAGCGACCCGGACATCAGCAGAAACCCCGCTCCGGGTCCGCCTGTCCAGGTCTGCAGCATTCCCACCAGCAACACGCCAAAGAATCCGCCCAGTGCGCCGAGGCAATTGATCAGCGCCATGGTTTCGCCAGCCACGTTGCGCGGCAGCATTTCCGGCACCATTGCCCAGAATGGCCCGTACGGCGCATACATGCAGGCCGCCGCAACCACGAGGCACGCATAGGCCACCACGAACGAGCGGTCCACGGCGAAATACGACCCGGCCAGCGCCACTCCTCCCAGCATCAGCAGCGGCCACACAAATTTCCGCCGCTTGCCCTGCCGGTCCGACAGGTGCGACACCACAATCATCACAATCACCGACACCAGATACGGCACCGCCGCGATCAGCCCCGTCGTCCCCATTCCCGCCTTTGTCGCGTTTCGGATCACCACCGGCAGCCACAGCACAAATCCGTAGATCCCAACGCTCCAGAAGAAGTAATTCGCGCACAGCCGCACCACATTACGTTCGCGGAACGCCAGCCAGAAATTCGCAAACTGCGGCAGCAGCCTCTGTTCTCCTTCCAGAGCGCTCCTGAGCTCCTCCTGCGCCGCTCCGCTCAACCACCGCACATCCGAAGGATGATCCCGCATCAGAGCAAACCAAAACACACCCCACACCACCGCCACCAGGCCCTCAAGAATGAACGCCTGCTGCCATCCGCGCGCGCGGATCAAAAAACCCGTCACCGCCGACATCCAGAGCACCGTCGCCGGATTGGCCAGGATCATCAGCGAATTCGCCCGCGACCGCTCCGTCCGTGTGAACCACCGCGTCAGCACGATCAGCAGCGCCGGGAACACGAAGCTTTCGGCCACGCCCAGCAATGTGCGGTCCAGCGCCAGCAGCCAAAAGCTCCGAATCACTCCGGTCAGCGCCGCAAACGCGCCCCATGCAATCAGAGCCAGGGAGATCAGCAGCCGCGCGCTGGTCCGCTGCACCAGGATCACACCCGGCACCTGCGGCACAAAATATCCGAGAAAAAACAGCGCCGCCAGCAGGTTCGACTGGTAGCCGCTGATGTGCAGCGTCTCCGCCAGTCCCGCCGCCGCGCCAAAACCGTAGTTCGCGCGATCCAGATACGCGAGGCTGTAAGTGATGAAAACCGCTGGCAGAACGCGCGTCCATCGCTTGCGCAGATCGGATTCGTTAGCGGAGTTCATCGGAACGGCGAAGGAAGGCACCCCAGTAGATCACACCGGCCCACATCAGCGTGCCCCGGCCCCGCACACGAAATGAAAACAGAGGCAGGCGCCCCACGCGCCTGCACTTGTTGCCTATTGCCTTTTCCCTGCTGCCTGTTCGCTGCCCTTCAGTCCTCGTCCCCCGTCTCCGGCATATCCTGCGGCGCCTTCTGCAGATTGATCTCCGGATGCCCCGCCTTCCGCAGCACCTCATTCAGCGCCGGCAATTGCTGCGTCCGGAACGTTTCCCACGCCGGCACCACTTCCGTGCCCTCATGCTCCCCATGCTGCGCGGCCTGCAGGAGTGCCTCGGTCGGAACCGCGTCGGCTCCCTCCAGTTCCCCATACAACTGCCCCGACTCGCCGGTCACCTCGTCAATCCCCGGCCGATGCTGCGACGAATCTCCCTTCAGCACCTTCTCTAACGCCTGCTTGTAGACCGTCAACTGCGACGCCACGTCCGCGTCCCCCGGCGCGTTCAGCTGCTCGTCCACCGCATGCGCATCCAGATCCGCCTGCGACACAGAACTCAGCGAGCTGGCCATCGCCATCTGCGCCGAATGCAGCGCCTGCAGTTCGTCCACGGTCATGTGTACCCGTGGATCCATCTTCACCGTCAGCGGCTGAGTTTCGCTCTCCCCGTCCACCGTCAGCTTCACCGTGTACGTCCCCGGCACCACCGGTGGACCCTGCGGCGCCAGCGGCGTCCGATACGGCACCGCCGAAATCGGATACCCATACCGCGTCGAGGTTGGCGTCGTCGACCGCAGATCCCACACCCACCGGTGTATCCCCGCGGTCACCGGCATCGGCCCCTGCCGCAGCGGCCAGTACGGCGGAATCATCTCCGTCTTCAGTTGCTCCGGCGTCGGCCTCACCGGATCATGGCCCGTATACGTCCGCAGCACCTTCCCCTCGCTGTCCAGAATCTGCAGCGTCACGTCCTGCGCCGCAGTCGGCAGGTTGTAGTCGATCAGCGCACCGTCCGGCGGATTCTTCCCCATCGGCTCATCCGGCGGCATCGGCGTATCCGTGTATTCGCTGCGCCGCACTCGCCAGGCATCGGCAGGCTTGAACAGCGTCGGCAGCGGTCCCCCGCGGTGCGCCAGCTCCCGCAGCGGTTCCACATCGTCCAGCACCCAGAATGCGCGCCCGTGCGTCGCCACCACCAGATCGTCATCTTTCACCAGCAGATCCCGCATCGACGTATGCGGCAGGTTGTACTCCAGCGGCCGCCAGTGGTCTCCATCGTCAAACGACACCCACACCCCAAGCTCCGTCGCCGCATACAGCAGTCCCGGCTGCACCGGATCAGCCCGCACCGCATTCACCGGCGCGTCCAGCCCGCCACTGATCGATTGCCACGTCTTCCCACCATCATGCGTCCGGTACGCATAAGGCTTCATGTCGTCGATGCGCTCCCGGTTCACCGCCACATATGCCGTGTCATCGTTGAATCGCGACGCATCGATCTGCGCAATCTTGCTCCATGGCGTCGTGCCCGGCGGCGTGATATCCGTCCAGTGTTTCCCGCTGTCGCGCGTGACCCACACCAGCCCATCATCGGTTCCCGCCCAGATCGTCTGTGTGTTCTTGTACGACGCCGCCACCGAGTAGATCACGCCCCGCCGCGCGTCCTGCTGCTCCTGCGTCAGCGGCTGCAATGATGCCGGCTGCCCCGTCTTCTCCCGGCTCAGGTCCGGACTGATGATCTCCCACGTATGCCCGTAATCCGTCGTTTTAAACAAACGGTTCGCAGCGTAATACATGGTGTGCGGATCCACCGGCGAAAACAGAATCGGCTCCGTCCGGTCCGCCCGGAATCCCTTCTTCCTCATCGGCAGCGGCGTCACATTCTGCGTCTCGCCCGTGACCATGTTGTAGCGCGACACCTCCGTGCGCCCCGCTCCGTACACAATCTCCGGATGCAGCGGATCCGGCGCCGCATACCCATACTCGATAATCCCGACCGGATGCCAGTCGCGGAACGTGATCTCCCCGTCGTTCCCGCGCGTCCGAATGCACACCGACCCGCTCTCCTGCTGGCCCCCGCAAACCGCCCAGGGAAAATCGCTGGTCGCCGCCACGTGATAAATCTGCGCCGTCGGCTGGTTATACCAGGAGCTCCACGTCTTCCCCTGGTTAACGCTGATCACTGCTCCCTGATCGCTCACCAGCAGCAGAATGTCCGGGTTCTTCGGATTGATCCACAGGTTCTGGTAATCGTCTCCGCCCGGCGCCCCCCGCAGGCTGATCCATGATTTGCCGCCATCGGTCGAGCGAACCGTAACAATGCTCGTGACATACACCGTGTCTGCATCCTTCGGATCCACAACCGGTACCGACAGATCCCCGCCGCCGATCTTCATCTCCGGTCGCGGATCGTCCGTGATCTTCCGCCAGTTCTCGCCGCCGTCATCGGAGCGATATACATACAAACCCGTCGGCGTCGTGTACCCGCCTGCGTCCTTCGTCTGCATCGTCGCGTACAGTCGCTGCGGATCGCTCGGCGCCACCGCGACGTTGATCTGCTCAAGACCCTCCGGCAGCCCCTTCGTCAGCGGCTTCCAGGTGTTCCCGCCATCGGTGGACTTGAACAGCCCGCCGTGCGTCCCCGAATACTGGTTCGCATCCTCCCACGGCCCCAGCGTGTCCTCCCACAGCGATGCATACACCACCTGCGGATCCTTCGGATCGATGGCCACATCCGATCCGCCCGTCCACTGATCTTTGTAGAGAACTTTCTTCCATGTCTTTCCGCCGTCTTCTGTGCGGAAGATCCCCCGCTCCTCATTCGGCCCATACGGGTGCCCCAGCACCGCCGCAAACACAATATTGGCGTTGCCGGGATCCACGGCGATCGCCGGAATCTGCTCCCCGTCTCGCAATCCCAGATGAGTCCACGTCTTCCCCGCATCATCGGACCGATACATCCCGTCGCCCACCGACAAATCCGGCCGGTGCAGCCCCTCGCCGCTCGCCACGTACACGACGTTATCGTCCGACGGCGCCACCGCAATGGCTCCTACCGACTGCGTGTCCTCATGATCGAAAATCGGATGCCATGTCCGCCCGTAATCGGTGGACTTCCACACACCGCCGTCCACCTGCCCGATGTAAAACACATTTGGCTGGTCCGCCACGCCCGCCGCCGCCCGCGTCCGCCCGCCGCGGAATGGCCCAATCATCCGCCAGTGCAGATCCGGCATCGGCCCCGCCTCCTGCGCTGCCAGCACAGCAGGCAGCATGGTTGCCGCGCTCGCAGCAAGGGCAAAAAGAATTCCCAACGCGGATCGTCTGTTCATGAACGCACGTTTCCTTTCAGACCGGTGCAAGGGGTCGCCGGCGCACAGCGGCCATTGTAACTGTGAATTATCAGAATTCGATCTGCGCGCTGGACCGCACTCTGGCCCCTCGCTCCTGGTTTCCAGCCGCTCTTCGCTACCGGCCACAGGCTACCGGCTACCGGATGCTTTCTAGAACTCAATCTGCGCCGAGAACTGCATCTCCCGCGCCGGCAGCTGATTCGT
>DASXFH010000116.1:0-3112 GCA_036489655.1 Acidobacteriaceae bacterium
AGCGACCTCAAGTTGAGCAGATCCACATTGGTGATGGCTGATGGAGCCGCGGCGGGTGACGCTCGGAGCAAGCAGTCGCTTCTACGCGTCAGCTGCAAAGTAACAAACAGTGGCACGCGCACGGGCGATGAAGTAGCCCAACTCTATATGGGCATCAGGGGTACGAGTGTCTCCCAGCCGGTGCGGACGCTGCGGGGATTCCGCCGCCTGTCGCTTGCTCCGGGGGCATCGGCGATGGTCAGCTTCGACCTTTCCTTTGACGACCTGGCGTTCTACGACAGCCAAGAGAAGCTGGTGATGGAGCCATCGCGCTACACATTCTGGGTGGGCGGAGATTCGACTGCAAGCCTCAGTGCAAGTATTGCTGCTGTTCGATGAATGCGCGTAACAGAGTCGTCAGGAGAAAGGTGAACCGTTTATGCCCCTAAGTTCAACGAGTATGCTTCGCGTGGCCAGCAATCTCTCTACGGCGCAGTTGGCGGCGCTGAGCGAAGCGCTGGGAGGATCGACGACGCAGAGTAGTTTTGCCGATGCCGACCTGATCGTACTGGAGGCCCGCGGCGGGCATCAGGAGTTGACCGATCCGCAGGCAGCGGCGATCACGGAACGGGTGCGGCAGGGAGCGGCCCTGATCGTGGCGCTGAGCGAGGGGCGGCAGCACTCGTCGGTGCGATTGGGCAGGATTCTGCCTTCAACGACGTGGCAGGCGGCGGGTAGATATGCGGACGCGCCGCCGAGCGGCAAGGTGCTGGTGGGTTGGAGCGATCCAGAGTTCTTTGGATCGGTAGAGGTCAAGGGAAGGGCGCTGCCTTCGTTTTTTACCGTGGAACCAATGGCCGCGGAGGAGCGCGGGCAGTCGCGCTACGCGAACTATCAGCGCAAGCTCTGGCTGCTGGATGAGATTGTTGAGCCGGGCGACCAGTTCTGGACGCGATCGCTGCTGCTGCGCGATGTGAAGGTCCGGATGCACGGCAGTGATAACGCGGCCACGCCGCTGCTGGCGACCGGTCGATATGGGGCTGGGCGGACGCTGCTGTTCGGCAGCAGCTTCGATCAGTTAATGGCGGGCCCTTCGCTGCTTCCAGCGTCGCTGGCATGGTTGAAGCCGGAAAATGTGGCGACTCCGGGCGTTCCCGGTGCGGCGCCGGAGCTGACGCTGGAGTATGGCAGGAGGTCGCTGCTTGTGCGGCTGAGGTCGAAGGCGAGCGCGCCGCTGACGGTGGAAGTGGTGGGACGGGCGTACACGTGGGAGAACGCGCCGCTGGGGTTTGAGCATGATTTCTTGAAAGCCGTCACGTTGCCGCCGGGACAGGTGGTTTCGCTGGAGATGCCGTTTCCGGAGCCGGCGGAGACGATGTACCAGGCGATGGAGTATCGCGATGTATTTCGGGTGCGGCTCGCGGTCCTGGGTACAGGAGGAGCCGCGACGCTGGTGGAGAGGCAATTGCTCGCGGACTTCTCGCCGGCGGTCGGGTTGGAGGTTATGACCGACGATGTTGACGATTGGGAGTATCCCTTCCATGCGCCGGGACCGAACTTTCAGCGAGCGGCCGGAGACCGGATGGGCGCGCGGATCGGAGCGTATGCGTATCCTCCCGGGGCGAAGGTGAAGGGATCGGTGGTGCTGTCGAATGGGGTGCGCGACCTGGGAGCCATTGCGGTGGTGGCGGACGAGACCACTCCGGGCAATCCATCGGCGACGTCGCTTTTGGATGGAGCCATTGTCGGCGGGAAGAAGCCGATCGATACCGTGGCGGCGTACAGCATGTGGATCGGCAAGCCCGGCGTGGACAATACTCTGACCTTCAGCTTTCCAAACGCCGTGACGCTGACGGCGGTGACCCTGGTGGGTGATTTTCGGCTGCGTTCGCAGACCAATCCGGATGCGGCCCTTGTGCAGATGGATGGGCGGAAAGTGGCTTCAGGGACGAACCTCGTGTCGCGGTTTGTGGAAGATTCGGGGAACGTCCGGTTCGAGTTTGAGCCCGCCAGCGCGAGACAGGTGAGGCTTACGCTATCGCCTCCGAATGCTGGTGCAAGGCGGCGTGGGGTGGCGCTGACGGAGGTGCGCTTTGAAGGCTGGACTGGCTCGCAACCAAGCCCGGTGAGCGGCGATTTGGTGGTTACGCTCGAAGATGCGAAGGGTGGCGCGAGTCGAGCGGTGTTGCGCCAGAGCATTACGCTCAAGCCAGGCGAGCGGCGGCAGATCGCGGCGCCCTTCGAATTGCCGGAGGGAGACGGCACGCCCGAGTTCTATCGGCTGCAGGCGAGCTTCGATGGCCAGATGCGGTCCGCTCCAATCGTCGCCTTGATTCCGCCGCGGCCTATGCCTCCGCTGTCGGACCTGATACCGCCGGATGCGCCGTCGCTCGGCTTTATTGTTACGGAGGGATTTCGCAACTGCTTTCCGCTGGGGGCGGGTACGGCCGAGCGAATCGGAGCCTGGGCTTCGCCCGATGACCTTATCTGGGCGTACAGCCGGCAGATGAAAGAGGTGGGTGCGAAGGCGCGGACGGAGGCGACCCGGCTGTATGTGACCGAGGGAGATATGCGGCACTATTCGCAGCCCTGGCGCACCTTCAGCAATGGCATTCCGCTGTTCACCGAGGCCACGCCGACGCTGGTCAGCCAGATGAGCAAGCAGCCGCATTGGGAAGAGTCGAAGGTGGCGCATCTGTCCAACTCCGACCGCTGGGATACAGGACCGCAGGTTGCTGCGCTGCATGGATGGCAGGACTTTGTCGAGTTCGATGCCCATCTGCGTGCGTCCGGCAAGGCTCCGCTCGCGGGCCGGACGCGCCAGGAGATCAGCGAGGAGATCCACGGCCAACATGAAGATGATTGGCAGGCGTGGCAATTGAATCAATATCTGAACAACCTGCGCACGCTGCGAGAGGGTTTTGCGGCTCGGGGAAAGCGGCTGCTGATCACCGCGCAAGGTTGCCCGGTGATCGCCGGGCCCGCGGGAGCCGAGGTCGCGGAGACGGTGCAGGGGATGAGCGACGATTGCAGCTGGGGCATGGCGGAGGCGTCGACCAGTCTAACCATGGGACGGCAACTGGCCGAAAGCGCACACAATCCGGTGTGGAAGATGACCACGCTTCTGCAATAC
>DASXFH010000315.1:0-2062 GCA_036489655.1 Acidobacteriaceae bacterium
GCTGTAGAAGCCCGCAGGAAAGCTGATCGCCGGCACGCCAAGTTTGTTGACCCAGTCGGTATCGCTATGCGGCCCATCACCCAACGGGCCATCCTGCGGCATCGTCTCATCCGGAGGCGGCATCTGGATCGCGGGGTAGACGAACCCATCCAGGTGCAGGCGATCCAGCTCCGCTTCGTAAAGCGCCAGCACCGCGCGCCGTGGTTGCAGAAAGTTTGCCTCGGCCTGCGGATCGCTCTCCAGCGTCTCCTGCGGAATTCCGGCTTGCTGACCGTCCATGATCACCTCGGGCAGCGGTTTGCCGACGGCGCGCTCGTACTCCGCAGCAGAGTGATACTCGGCGGGACCAAAATGAGCCAGGAACTTTTCCGTGCCCTCCCGGATATAGGGCCGCGTGCAGATGTGCGACGCCGCATCGACAAAACTGTCCGGCAGAATCTGCGGATCGATGAGTACGGTCGCTCCGGCAGCCCGCAACTCCTCTACCGCTTTCAGGAATGCCGCGCGCGTCTCCCGCTTGAGCGGATTCTTCGCATCTTCCTTCGCCTTGGCGAATTGCGCGGGCGTCGCATTCGGACACACTCCCTGGAACACAGGAGCGTCGCCGTCCAGGATGAATGCCGGGACCCCAAACCGCTTGCCCTTGAGCGCACCCGCTTTCAAATACCGTGTGTAAGGACCGGGCTGTGCTTTCGCGGCAGACCCAATCGTCACCGGATCGAGCACATCTTCGCCGGTCATCACAGTAAGTGCAATCGCCGCATCGGCGACATCGCGCGCAATCGGACCGGTGTTGTCGAGCTGCCAGTCCAGCGGAGCGATGCCCGCGAGGCTGATCAGCCCGCGCGTTGGAAATATGCCTACAAGGTTGCTGGTGGCGACCGGCATGCGGATCGAGTTGCCGGTATCCGTCCCGTTGCCCAGAACCGCAAGGTTCGACGTCACCGCTGTCACGGTACCGCCGGACGAGCCGCCCGGCGAGAAGCGCACATCGTAGGCGTTTCCGGTGCGGCCAAAGGCCGTGGAGCGGGTGGTATCGCTGGCGGCAAAGTCCGGCATATTCGTCACGCCAATCAGGATGGCGCCGGCCGCGCGCAGCTTCGCCACGATGGTAGCGTCGCGCGGCGCAATCAGTTCATGTCCGGGAAGCATGTAGCCGCGCCAGCCATCGGTCGTGATCACGCCCTTCACGCTGGTGTTGGCCTTGGTCACGACAGGCACGCCCCACAACGGACTGGGTTGGAAGCCGGACTTTTGCGCCTCGGCATCCTCGCGCGCCGCCTCAGCCAGCGCGGATTTGGCACTCACTGTCTGTACCGCGCGATAGACGCCGTTGTACCGGGCAATGCGATCAAGGTGCCATTGCACCACCTGCGTCACGGTGTAGCGATGTTCACGATAGAGCGTTTCCAGCCGCTCGACAGTGACATCCATAAGATCGCGGTCCATCGCTGCTGCGTGAGCCACCGGAGCAAATGAGATGCCCTGGGCAAAAATCGGCTGCGTGATCAAAAACAGAAGCACGAAGAAGCGCATGATGGGAAACCATAGCACCGCACCCAGAGCGACATAAGCCAGGAGCGGAGCGACATGATCCAGGAGCGGAGCGACATGATCCAGGAGCGAGCCGCTACATGCACCCCTGTTCGTAAGTCACGGCTTCGGTGCGCCCGGTGATGGCGCGCTGGATGGCTCCGTCGTCTCCGGCTCATCGTCATTGAGCCCCAGCCGTGTCTCGATATTCACCGAACCCCTGCCCCGCTCCGCGTTGTGCCGCTGCTGGCGCAGGTTGACGACGAACAGAACCACGCGCAGCGCCAGGACGCCGAGCAGCACCGCCACCAGCCCCCACTGCGTCTGGCCGCGCCCATGCATCAACCAGAAGATCGCCGCCAGCACCACGATCACGAATAACCCGAAGGTAAGCGTCCCGGTCTTTTTCATGCTGACTCGCTCCCTGAATCTCGGTTCTGGAATGCCGTATCGCCGTCTCGAACACTTTAGATGGAAGATCCATGCCTTGTCGCTGCCAGCCCAAGGCTGTGCCAGTTCAGGAATGACG